>PKTA01000206.1 GCA_002869365.1 Marinilabiliales bacterium
CCAATCGATGTCCGCTTCCCAAATCCTTAATAAATTACTACTCATATTCATAAGATAATTAGGAGTATTTGCAGCAGGTTGTGTTGCTCCGTCAGCATCAGCAGGTAATAAACTTCCGTATGAAGTGCCTATATTAAAAAACAGCATCTGTGCATTGGGATCTCCACTTATCATTGCTGCTCTGTCGAGGACACATACTCCTGCACCTGCAAAGTTCAATGATGGAGGAGCGAATTGATTAATTGTAAAATAATACCCATCCGGCCAAACGCCAAATTTTGGATAATCGGGCATATTAGCAAATTCATAAGCATAACGATACCAGGCTCCTGTTGGGTCGCCTGTTTCCGAAACTGCTATCAATTCATAAAACGGACCACTTGGGTAATTCGGCAACGAAAATTGGGTGGCTATCCATCTGTCGGAATACTCATCATAAAGTACTATTGGGTCGCCATCGTTAGTGCCTGTCCAGGGACCTGTAAAACCATCCCATAAGGTGCTGCTTGCAGCAGGGCCATAGAGAGAATTGCCATTTTTATCCCAAATCTGAAATGATAGGTTTACCATTTGCATATAATGGTTTAGCCCAACATCACCATCGGTGTCGGGTGGAGCAACACCACTTAAATTACTTACACCGGGGAAATTTTGCCCAACTGTTGCTGTAGATCTTGTGGTGTTTACATTATTCTGAATGACAGGGTCAATACCGCTGAACTCAGATGGTTTATTGAACTCTTCCATAAAACCATCTTTATTTGGAACAACTTTATCTTTCCAACTCATATCTATATATGCGGGAGATTTTATTGGTACCTGACTTAAGCTTTCCAACTTGTCAAACCCAATGGGAGTTTTTACCTTTTCAGGACTTACAGCCTGAGAATAAATAGCATTTGTCCAGAAAAATAGAGATACCAGACATGTTAAAATGTAGATTCTTGCTTTCATAATATAATTTTTAATTAAAATTGCTTGTTGTAAAAGTTGGAGATTGCTTGTTTTGTTCTCCAACTGTTTGCTTGTAAGCCAAAATTAGTAATAAAAATGCTAACCACAAACTTTTATTAATACATTTATTCCTCAATAAAAATAAGCGAGTTATCAATATGAAAAAACAAATTCTATATTTTTTGGCTAATAGTAGTATTTGTAGCCGCACTTAGTAGTTGCAAAAAAATAATTCGGACGATCCTAAAACATGCTATTTAAGTAAACAAACAATCGTTTCTGAAGATATGACATTCACATTCCTGACACGTATTTACCTAAAATACTGAATTTTAACATTGTATTAACTAGGCCTTTGTTATTTTGTAACAATTAATATTTATTTTTACTCCCACAGTAAAAGTAAATTAAGGCTGTTTTTTTAACTGGAAATAGTTTATCAAATGTCTTTAAGAGGATATGCCTTATTTAATAACTATAAGCATTAAATAAGTCGAGCGTAACTAATAAACTACATAATTTTCTTAATATGAAGAAGTTTCTTTCTAAACTTAGTATTCCTCATGTATTTATTTTTCTTTCAGGTATAATATTGTTTTGCAGTATTTTAACCTACATTATTCCTTCCGGGAAGTATGAGCGTTCTACAAAAATCTATAATCATATTGAACAAACTGTAATTGTATCTGGTAGTTATAAAGAAATACCTAAACATTTTTCTGTAAAAGGTCTGATACTTGGCGCTAATGTTGAAGGAAAAGCAAGTCCAACGAGCTTACTTGGATTGTTTTCATCCATTCCCAAGGGAATGAATCAGGCAGCATCTTTAATCTTTTTTATTTTTATAATTGGGGCAGTATTTAACTTGATCCAACATACAGGAACTGTTAATGTTTTTGTATACAAACTATTGAAAAAGTTTAGAAAATCACCAGCTGTACTAACCTTTATACTTTATACTGCCTTTGCATTGGCAGCTACCTTTTTGGGGATGGGGGCTGAATTTATTCCACTTATACCAATACTGTTAATGCTTTCGAAGGAAATGGGTTACGACCGATTATTTGGAGTATCTATTTTATTAATTCCGGAAGGTATTGGCTGGTCAACTGCAATTACTAATCCTTTTACAGTGCAAATAGCACAGCAAATTGCTGAATTACCAATTGGTAGCGGGATGGGTTTAAGGGTAATTATGTTTCTAGTTTGTTTTGTATTAGGCTTCGCTTTTTTAATGCTTTACGGAAAGAAAGTTAAAAAAGATAAATTGAAATCCATAATGCCTGATGATGAATTCATACTTGAACAAGAGTTCAGTCCCAATGATACTAGCTTCACTAAAAGGCATTTGTGGATAGCTTTTACATCATTGGTGCTTTTCGGACTTATATTATATGCAGTTCAAACAATGGGTTGGGGATTGATAGAAATGACTGGAGGATTTTTTACAGTTGGTTTGATAACAATATTAATAAGCGGTATGTCGGGGGAAGAATCGATGCAGGCATTTATAAAAGGACTACAGATAATGATAGTTCCTGCCTTAATTGTTGGTTTTGCCAGAGGTATACAAGTTGTATTGCAAGAGAGTCTTGTTATTGATACTATTTTATTTAATGCAGCATCATTACTACAGGAAATGCCAAAAATGGTAGCCGTAGAAGGAATGTATTTCTTCCAGACATTTTTGAATTTCTTTATCCCATCGGCGTCTGGACAGGCAATGGTTTCTATGCCATTAATGGTTCCTCTTGCCGATTTATTGGGAATTACCCGACAAACTGCTGTCCTGGCATTTACGTCAGGAGATGGATTCTCAAATATGATAATACCAACAAATGGTGTTCTAATGGCAATTCTTGGAATAGCAGTAGTGCCCTTTGAAAAGTGGTTTAAGTTTGTTTTACCACTATTTATTATACTGTCAATAATAGCAGCTATTTTCCTTAGTGTAGCAGTGGCTATAGAGTATTAAAATATTAGAAAACAGAAATAATAAATTAATACAACATATATTTTCATCATTTATAATACTTATCATACAGAATTAAAAATTTAATACCTGATTTAAATATTTGTTCATTCTAATTTTAACAAAACAACTTATGAGTATAAAAAAACAAATTCCTTTTTTCATATTTACAGTAGTAATATTGTTTGCTTTTAGTAACTGTAAAAAAAATAATACAAGTGATCCATTAACATGCAATTTGAGCAAACAAACTCAGTTAGTTGAGAATATGACAATCACATTCTCAGCAACTCAAACCGGAGACGGTGAAATAAAGACCCTAACTTATAAAGTAGGCTCAGACGAAAATAAAATTGATAATCCTACACTCCCCTGGGAAATTGATGTTGAAGTAAGTGCAGGTTCTTTTATTTCCATTGAGGCAGTAGGCACCACTAAAAACGGTAGTCTGGAGGTTTCAATGAAAGGAAGTAATGGATCAACCACCATTGAGGCAAGTGATTATTGCGAGCAACAAAGCAATTAAAATTGAATTAGTGTATTATTATTGGTTAGAAATAATTATTAGAGTAAAATATTATTTTTGTGTCATTAATTAATTAATTATCTTTACTTTATGAATGAATCAACAAGTTTATTGGAAGGGGTAATTGTAATTATTGCAGTTATTTTGCTCACTGTGATCCTAAAGAAATATGGCGTTTTAAAAAAAGAGCAAAGCAGGTTTTTCAGCAATATTGTATTAAAGGTAACTCTACCTGCTATAATATTCTCCACTCTAGCAGTCCATGCATTTAATGATGATTATTTATTGATGGCATTAATAATGGCAGTTATTGAATTGTTTATTATTGGAGTAGCATGGTTAATAGCGAGTATTCTCAAATTTAACAGGGGGGAAAAAGGAGCCTTAATGCTTGTTTCAGCATTTGGAATGACATCCATGTTGGGATATCCTCTAATTCAACAAATTTTCCCGGGTAATGCTATGGCCATTGAAGAGGCTGTTGTTACGAGTGAATTTGGCGTTGGACTTTTATTATTTATTGTAGGGCCTTTAATAGCGATGATTTATGGAGAATCTGATGTAAAAGGAAAAGCAATCTCCCAATCGGCTAAAAAGTTTTTTACTTCACCGATTTTTTTCTCATTGGTTCTGGGTTTTGCAGCTTCATTTATAAATCTCTCTGACTCTTCCTTTTCTTTTAAAACATTGACCAATTTTTTTAATGTTGTGGGTGCAGCAAACTTTTTGTTGGTAGGATTCACCATAGGTTTAATAATTGAATTCAAAAAGATAAATAATATTTATTTATTTATAGGAATAGCAGTGCTTTTGAAACTTGTTTTAAAACCTGTACTTGCTGTAGTTTTAACTGACTTTCAGGAATTTACCTCCATGATGCGTGAAATAGTTTTTATAGAAACAGCGCTTCCTTCAGCCATTCTAACTGCTGTATTTGCCAAACAATATAATTGTCGTCCCGATTTGGTGTCAATGGCTATTATGGTAACTTTAGTGTTAAGTGTTGTAACTGTGAGTGGTTTATTTGTTGCCTTCTTTTGATAGAAATTAAAATTTTGTAGTCTTTATAGTTCTAGAATTAATACTAAAGGCATTTGATAATATTTTGTTTTCTAGATTGTTGTTCCTTTCTAACCCTTTTGTTGTTTAGGTCTTAAATACTACAACTTAAATGCGATAAAAATTAATTAAACATTGTAATAGAAGAAATTGTTCTTACTTTTGGTTTAGTATTAAAACGATATAATTTATAAACAACATAGATTATTCCTAAAGTTATTAAGATATAGTAGCCATCGCCTATAGGTGCACCACCACCTCCTATTGGATCTCCACTTCCTGAAGGATCACCACCCGGACTTGGAGGTTCAGAACTGGCATAGTTAAATAGATGCATAAATAATAAGATGCTTACCGATAGATATTTTATAAGTTTTTTTATAATGTTTCTCATAGTATTACTTTTTGGCAAATTACTGATTGCTGAGTCTGTATTTTTACTATAACACAACTTGATATTTTTGGACGGTTTATGCGAAATGAATTGTTATCAGGATTTACCACCGAATAAATGATTTGACCTGACAAGTTGTAAACCTCTACTTTTTGCAATTTTCCCAGGTTTTCGTCCATATCAATATTAAGATTACCATTTGAAAACCAAACACGGCTATTTTCTCTAAGCATATAATCAGGACCGTTTGTTGTTGTTCCATAGAAGAAATGAAGTGTGAACCTATGATCATCATCATAGGGATTGGCAGTAAAATAATATAACTTGCTCTCTGATATTGGAAACCAAAAGTTGTCTTTTTTATCTTCAAGCCATATCTCTGTATTTTCAAAACTTTCAATAAAATCGAATTGTAAGGAATATTGTTTTGTATCTGGAGTTATAAAATATAATGGCAAACTAAAGGAAGATGAGAGGACTTCAAATGATTGAATTGAGAGTTGTTCATTATCATACTTAGTATAAAGTTGTGGTTGATTTTCATCACCTGCTAATCTTAAAGCATCAATTCCCTCATCCCATTCATTGCTGGCATATTTATTAAAACTGATCCAGGTTTTATCTCTTTTATTTCCATCATCTACGGTTAATTGCAAATAACTACTCTCATCGCTTTTATCCTCTTCTTTGTGATTTTTATAAAAAATTTGGTTATATAGAACTCTTGCATCTTGTGGTATAGTTATGGAAGCATTCGTAGCACTTGCCTGGACGAAAAAACCCTGACCGGCAGGTATTATTCCATTTGTAAGGCTGCCTTCTCCAATGGAGTTCCTGCTAAGATAATTGCCATTATTCCACACATAGGCAATGGAGGTAGTATTATTATTTTCCCAACTTCCAATATCCCAATCCAGCGAGCTGGGAAAAGGATTTCCGACAAGGTTGAACCCCCTGTCTGTACCTGAATAACTTAAGTTTTTATTTAAATCACCCGCATTAAAAGTTCCGGAATAAACCACTGTTTCGTCAGATTTTGCACTTTCAAACCATGTGGCGTAACCTTGTCCAACATTTAACAAAGTGCTTATATTGCTTATATAAACCCAGTCGTTTGAAACTTCATCCCAGGATTTTATCCATGAAGTTGTAGAGCCAGGAAAATAGAAGTCTTCCACTGTTGCTGTACTAACTGGTGATGATACAAAATGCCATTGTCCCGAGCTTATGTAAGTTTCTGCCTGGCCGGAAATATTGCTGTTGCTTGAGATTAAGGAGGCTGTATTGGTGGCATCTGAGTTCAAAACCAGACCGTCATTTCCCGATTCATTATTTAAACTGTCACTTACATTAAGTTGAGTTGTAGGACTGCAATCCAGTGTTCCTGAACTGGTAATACTTAGATCCCTTACTTCTTTTACTACGCTTAAATTAATACTATGACTAATTCTTACTTTTGACCATGGTGAATCAGGATAGTTTTGCCCTGGCAGCCATGTAGCATTATCATCCCAGTTTCCATCCTGAGTAGTAATAAACGGTAATGGAGCCTGTGAACTTACCCAGTTAGTATTATCCATATTGTTTAATGTGCCATCATTACCACCAACAAGGTCAGGAAGTGTGGATCCCTCTGACTCGTTAAATTGCCAATAAGAAATTAATCCTTGCTCCAGTCCGCTAAGTGTGCTGCACATATTTTCCTGTATCTCGGTCTGACTTCTTACTTTGTTCCAGATACGTAATTCATCAACCTGACAATATAAAGGAGATTCATATGATAGCGGACAAAGTGTTAAATCATTAGTGTTTAATCCAATATTACCTGTAAAAGTCCCTGTTCTAACATTACTTCCATTAACGTAGGCTTTTAATTCTCCCGACTCGGAAAAGGTAAAAGCAATATGGTACCATTGGTTATAGTTCATGTCATATTGAAACTCCCACCAGTTGGTACTTAGGGCAGGAATGTCAATTTGTATTCCTTTGCCAGAAACTGACTCAAAGGCGTCGTCCCATTCAAAAAAATGATTATTACCTTTGGCCAGAATTCTCCTGTTTGAGTTTAAAATATCAGGCTTTAGCCACATTTCTATGGTGATATTATTTTCTATATTTAAGTTATTGTTATTGCCAAATGTTATACTGTCGTCGGTTCCATTCAAAAATATAGCATTGCCGGCGAACTGATCAGGTGAAAGCCTGCGGCAGATAACAAACTGACCGGTATCGGAAATGTTGCTGAAATCTGCTGTATGATTAGTTACGCTAACAGTATTTGCATTATTATTAAAATTCCAATAAGTATCGGAGTTTTCCGATCTTCGATAAAGTTTAATGAGCGTTGGAGTTGACTCATCTGCGGAAGTAAATGATTCACCGACTGTAAAACTATAATCGGCTGTAAAATTTCCGCTTCCATATCTTTCGATTATCCAATATTGGCTATCGAAAAGGTTTGGGTTTACATTGGGTGCCCCTGTAATTTTTGTCACAGTAACAGCGGCAGAAGATTGTGAACTGTAGTTTGCTGTAAAGCCAGTTCCTGTAAAACTAACCAGGCCGTTAGTTTCAGTTTGCGTATTACTTACTCCATCACCTGCCGGTACACCGGAAGTTAACCATGCGTCAGAAGTGTTCATATTGTAAAGAGTACCATTATTTCCTCCAAAAATATCCGTTGTTGTTGAACCGGAACCCTCATTAAACTGGATGTATGTTGTTATATTTGCATCACCCGGTGAGGATGTAAGGTGTTTTTTTTCCCTCACCTGCGTTTGAGATCTCGCAATATTCCAAACTCTAAACTCATCAATTTCGCCCTTAAAAAGATCTCCTATTTTTAATTTTGTGCTTGTAGTGGTAATTGCTGTTGCAGATTCCGCTGTGCCTGAAATACCATTAACATAGAGTATTGTACTTTCACTGCCAGAGGACTGATTTACAACTCCCTCTAAATGAATCCACTTCCCAATCACATCTTCAGAAACTAGTTGCAAACTAGAAAATATAGAGTTATTGTTAATTCCAAACTCAAATACGTAAAATCCTGATGTAGCAAAAACTTTAAGTTGCCATTCAGTACCTTTTTGTGCTATAGTGTGATAACCTTCACTCATGCTTTCTGCTTTTATCCATAGTTCTACTGAAAAGGATGCCTCAAATCCATATGAAGTATTATTTAAAAGTTCAACATAATCGTCAACACCATCGAAAAGTAAAGCAGTGCCTCTATCGGCATCATTTATTGAATAGAGTTCAGAATGCAATTTATTATTGATATCTGTATTGGTATTACCAGAAATGAATGTTTGACCAATCATATGATAACTGATACAAAGTAAGATGAATATTAGTATTTTGAAATTTATGTTTTTCATTAATAATATGTTTTTAAGTCACTTAAATTAGTGAACAACTAGCATTTTCTTTGTTTTTATTCCATTTTCTGTTTTCAGTTTATAGAAATATACACCTCCCTTAAATAAAGAAGTGTTAATGTTTACCTCATATTCGCCAGCAGATAAGTTTTTTTCGAAAACTGTTCCTGCGAATCCGTTAACATCATAAATGCTTAAACTTGCCTTTGTGCCATGAGGTAAATAAAATTTTACCGTAGTATTGTATGAGCACGGGTTAGGGAAGTTTTGTTCCAGAACAAAATCAGAAGTACTTGGTTCTCTTTCTTTAATATCCAGCAAACTGCCCTCATTAATATCTTCTATCTGGCCATCATCATTTAATATAAAAGATCGCAATACAAGATTCATTTTCGGGTCTCCAAATCTTGCACCATTGGTAGGAACATATTCCATATTACTTGCTACCATTATATATTCATGGGTAAGAAGAACTACTGTATCGCCTCCTGCATATGCTATATCAATATCAGAAATTTGTTTAGTAGTATCACAAACAAATTTGTTGGCTTCGATATGTGTCCAGTAGTCAAAAGAAGCCGATATGTCAGCAGTAAATAAGTCTACCTGGCTAAATCTGATATCAGCACTCTGGGAGCCTGGTTTTCCTAATTTTATTGCTATTGCTGCATTTCCTTCTTCATTAATACTCAATTTTGATATGCTGATTTCTCTTAGTGTGTCGCTGTATAGGCTTATTGGAGGTTCACTACTCCATCTCGAATTCGAGGATTCCCATGGTAATATGTATAGGCTTTCTAAATAATCCGTATTAATATCGTTTGAATATGTATTAAACACTATCGCACCTCTACTATTTTCAAAACATAAGTCATAGGATTTATAAAAAATACTTGTGTCGACTGGAAAAAGCGAAACCGCATCCGACCATTGGTAACCATCGAAGATAGAAGTATACATTTCGTTGTCTATTTTCCCGTTATTTAAAGAGTTTTGCCAAATTGCAACAGCTTTATTCTCTTCAGGTGATGCTATCCTGACATTTGTTTGTATGCCTGTGGGTTCAGCAAAAACTTGTGGATTTGTGATTGTCCACTCTCCCTGTATTTTTTCAACAATAGAGTAATATAAATCAGATTTATATGTCACCAGGTTTCCAACATGCCAAATAATAAGTGCTTTGTTGTCAGCAATTCGGGTAATATGTGGGTTTGCTTCTGCACGTCCCGAATGCAAGGTACTTGTATCATCCTGAATATTTGTAATAAAAACTACTGAATCGGCATCCTGATTATAAATGGCAACAAATATGTCTTGTGATTTGGCAATATTTTCAAGTATAAATTCAGGATTTGTTTCTTTGATGGATTCAGGATTATGTCGTGTTTGCATCCATGTAAATATTATATCCTTTTCATTTACCTGAGCAGATGATGGTTTATTAATTAAATTTTTGTTGAACGTAATAGTTTTAGTACTATCAAACTCTGCTTTGGATATATTTAGGCTTCTTAGTTGTAGTTTTCTTTCACCATAATGCTGTCCCGGATTTATCCAACTAAAATTTAACGATTTGCCAAAAATGTTTATCTGTTGGTTAGGTTGAGGTAAGGGTATTTTATGAAACCAACCAACAGGATGTATTTGCGTCATACTTATATCGAAGTCAGAGTCCCTTACTGCTAATTTTGTTTTATTCCCATCGTAAGGAGGAAATACAGGTTTCATATCATTACCAACATGCCATCTGAATAGAGGTTTTGGGCCATAAAGGTTTACTTCATACCAATCCCAAAGAGCAGTGGCATAAACACGCCAGTACGATTGTATGACAGCACCACCAATGAATTTTTTGGCATTTTCAGGCAAGTCTTTATAGGAATATCCCATACCTACATAACATCCAATAGATAGACCTATGTAAAAGTCGATTAAGCCTGCTGCTATTGTGGCTCCTACTGATAGTTCACCACTCATACCCATAAATCCAAAATGATAAGAAGCACTTTTGTTGTGCGCCTCTCCATGATTAGGATTTGCATCAACATTAAGGTCACCAAAAGAACCCCATCCTCCATTAACAGTGTCAGTAATATAATTTAGTCGTGAGGCATAACCAATTGCAGGGGATATGGTTAAATTTGCAGTAGGGCCAATAATCTCACTGGCCTGATAGCCTTCAGCAAGTTTTGAAAGCTCTTTGAGAGGATTTTCTACTATCCTTTTAATGCTTAAAGTCACATCATCTGAATTTGCAAAATTCTGTGTCGCTCTGAGGTCGTTATTATCATCTAAATAATAATAATCTTGTTCACTGTTTTGTAAATCAAGTCGAATTAGTCCGGGGTTCCCTAAATCAAAATTAAAGAGGTCTCTTTGGAATTGAGGAGGACCATCCAATATTAATAAATTTTCTGACTTTTTGAATTTTAGTTTTGCAGTAATAGAGGGTGTAGGACTTTCGAAGTTAGTACCCCCCAAAACAGGAACTACAGCTGGTATATAGAAATTATTTTCCACAACCTCATTGTTCTTACTTAAATAAGTTGAAACTGAAAAAGTTACCGTGTCGCCATTCTCTTTAATATCTTTGAAATCAGAATCTTTCATAAAATCGAACCACCTTGGTCTGGTGCGGTGAATGGTAATTGAAAAAGGTCCCTGAATAATTACAGGTTCCTCATCATCGCCAAGGTAGTATTCAACTCTCATAAGAGAATGAGGGGGCTTAAGATTAGCCATATCATAGGTAAGATGCCAGGTGGTATCATTGATTTTTTCAGCATCACTAGTGCCGATTTCAATTTTATCATCTGTATAGAAAACACCTTTTATCTTGCTTAAATCGTCTAAGTGACTTACCGTAGTAATTGTAAAAGTATTTTCCTGAACCATAGTTCCGGGAGCAATAGATTCTTCAAAAGGACCATCGAAATCGCCTGTAATTGCAGGGGGAACCATTTTGTTAATATTTATTGCAACTGGGAAAGAATGCATTACTATGTTTCCATTATAGGTTACATAGCCAATTTCTATGCTCATATAACTTCCTTTTGGTGCGTCTCCCATATCAAAGGTAAAACTGAGAAGTTGTTCACCATTAAAAGTTTCTGTTTTTTTATCAATGATTTCATGGTCAAGAGTTACAAATACCATACTTATAAAGTCACTTTCATAATCGTCAAATCCTGATCCTGTCCAATCGGTTGCAGCCCTGAACCTATTTTCAAGTTTCATACCTTCATTAAAATATCCAATTCCCTGTTCGGGTGCATATGAAAAATAACTATTATAAATTGGATTTTTTATATGGAAGCGTCCCAATTTATATTCTACTCCATTGGCAGGACCACCATCATAAAGTACTTTGGCAGTAAAAGTATAATTTCCGGGTTCTTTATTTAGTAAATTTGCCTCCCAATTTACAAATGATAATTTATTTAGTGTATTGCTCCATTTTGGGGCCGAGCCAATTATTGTTCCATCATTATTTCCTCCATGATCGTCAACTTCATTACCCAAAGCATCATTAAGTTTATAGTGAATTTCATTTGTTTGATTGTTTAATCTATAAATATTAATATCAGAAAATGATCCTTTAAAAAAAGTAGAAACAGACTTTTTTTCTGAAAATTTTGAAGATGTATTTTTGCCTATTATCCAATATCCGGAATATGAATCCAGTTCTGGACTATATTTGTAATCCACTAAAGAACCATCAATATGTAATTCAGTTGATGGATACCCATATTTTGCTGTTAGATGGTGCCATTGCCCGTCATTATAGGGGTGGTTTGCATATAAACTAATGTCGTCATCAACTTTAAGTTCAATAACTCCACTCTTTAACATTGTTATTTCCCTTTCATTTCGGCTGCTGTTTTCCCCATTTTTAGTTGTCGAAAAGCCAACCATCTTCCCTCCTAATTGAGTAGATGTTTTGAACCAAAATTCAATGATTCCAACTGTTGGAGCAGTAAGTAACTTGCTAGTTTCTATGTAATTATCTATCCCGTTGAGTTTTAGCGAGTATGCATATGGAATAGTGTTCTTTGTATAATTTACACTATCATATAACTCTCCATCCTTTTTGAGGTATAGTGATACATTCGTAACTCTATCCGGAAAATTACTACAAATAATGTCAGTATTCAATATATCTGAGTCACTGTCACTTTGATATACTTCACACCAATTATACCTGGGGGTAGCCATAGGTGAGGGTGGAAAAATTGTAAATTTATAATTGCTTATGAAACCTGTGTCGGGGCTACCGGGATAAAACTCATTAACTCTAAGGTATTTTGTTTTATATGTCTGATTAGATATATCATAAATCAAACTTGCAGTATTTTCCTCAGGGATTATGTTTTTAGTAAATTGGATTCCATTATGATCATCGATAAAACTAAATCGTATTGAATCTATATCAGCATGGCTGGAAGTAATTGTTAATTCGTCTTTGAATCGACCTACATCATCAGGCTGAGGCGAAAAATATGCATTTTTTTTGAGAACTCCACTATTATTTTTATAACTTAAATCACTTACAAAGTTTTGTCGGTTTCTTAAATCATCAAAGTTCCAATAACCAACAATACTATCATTTTGCAGCATACTTTTGTACATGTTTTCTTTTATCATCGAATGGCTAAGACTAGTATTCCATATTCTCAGTTCATCTATTGCAGTGATGAAGTTATTCATAATTGCGTCACCACCAATTTGCATAGGGTTTGATTTAAGTAAGTCCTGATAATCAGGGTAATTTTCTTCATAATATATAACTTGATCATGATCGACATTAACTTCCATGGATTTTCCGTCAATGTAAAAGTGTGGGTGCTTACCATTGTAATGTTCAAATGTTATTGCAATATGGTGCCATTCGGCTTGCTTTATATTCGCTAATGGGATATCTCCCTCATATAAGTTATCAAAGTAGCCTTTTATCCCTATGTATAACCTTAGTCCTATGTTTTCAGCATTGTAGTCAACCAGAATTGATGCTGCAAAAGCTGTATCAACATTTAAAATATAAAACTCACCATTGGGATGAGAACTTATTTCCTCATTATCAAACCTAAGCCATGCTTCTATTGTAAATGCTCCATTCAATACATCCAAACTATAGGGGCCATGATAAACGCCTAAATTTAGTTCCCCCGGTCCATTACTCACGACTGCATATTTTGAACTATCCACATTCAGTATTTGACCTGTGTTTTGATCCTGAATAAAATTTGGAAGAGAATCATTAAATATCCCTTCATAAGTGCTACAAACTAACTTCGGTCTTTGAGGAAGAATAGTTAATTTGTTCCACCTAAGTATGCCTTCGTCTGGTCCGCCATCGCAAAATATTGATGTTTCCAAAAATCTTGTAGATAAAGGTAGTTGATCCATTCTTACATTATTATACATAGCGGAGTCCAGATACAAACCTTCTTCAGCGTTTACAATATTGGAATCGATTACTGTAGTGTCGTTGCTTAGTATACTAAACTTTACTTGGTAAGTGCGTGGGGGTAGATTCTTTACCTTAAAAGTATTTTTTATATTAGGTGCACTTTGCCAGTTGTCGTCGCTGAAATTGTAGTTATTAGTTACAAAAGGTCCCCATCCTGCACTTGCTTGAATAAAAAGAGTGTCTGGATAAACAACGTAAGGAATACGATAAACGGCATTACTATCACCCTGGTAAACAACTTCTATTTGTAGAGTAGGGGATAAAGGGAAGCCCATAGTGTCGGATTCAAATTCCCAATATGAAGACTCAAGATAATTTCCTTCTGCTGTATAGGGAGAGTTTATTATTTGGTTTTCGGCATCAAGCATTTTAAAAGTAATTTCTGATGTATGAACTGGCAAGTCGTAAACCATAAAATAATTACTTCTTTTTGTGCCGATAGTATACGGCCCGTAGCCATTTAGTGAATTGATGGATATTTTGGGTAGATTATTGGTGTCATTATCGCTTATTGGATAAAGAGTTTTTGTATGATTTAGGTTTATTTTACCATATTTTTTTGAAGATTGAGAAATCCCTTTACTAAGGGTAAACAGTATGAAAAATGCTATTAGGAGATTAATATTATTTATTTTCATAATAGTGTTTGTATGTTTCCTGAAAATTTAGGTAAAGTTAAAGTCAGATCTGTTGTATTTCAAAAAAAACACTACGGGATAACTACGGTATTTGGTGTTCCTGCTTTATTAGTATTTATTATAAATAACAAATCAATAATTAGTTCAACAATCAATTAATCAATGATATATATTGTGATTATTGTATATAAATAATTATAAGTATTGTAAGTCATTTATATTCATTATAATTGTAATACGATAATACAAATTTAATAGTCTCGCATTTAACGAACTGATATAGCCTAGTAAATGAAAGTAATATTTAATATTTTTTTTACTTTTATATTGTATTTTACCTGTTTTAATGTGGTTGCTCAATCTCATATGGAAACCATTTTTATTGAAGCAGGGTTATTAACTCCTGAAAAACAAGTTTCGTTTTTGCATAAATCAGCTGAAGAATATTTTCAGAAAGATATTCAGATATCTGATACACTTTGTAGGCAAGCACTGATAATTTCAATTCAACTGAAAAATGATACTCTAATTGCTATTTCTAATAAATACTTAGCCTTTATTAAACGCAATATGGGGTTGTATAAAATTGCATTGAAATATGCCAATGCTTCGAATCAGGGTTTTAAGAAATTGAAGGATAGTTTGGAGTTAGCTTTTTCTTACAGTTTAATAGGTTCGATAAATAATTTCTTAGGTTCTAAGGAGGAAGCTCTGGAAGCCTTTTTAAAAGCCGAAAAGATATATTTAGGTTTGTATAAAAGTGATACAAAAAACAAGAAGTTCATTAGCCATTTAGCAGTTCTTTATAATGATATGGGTTTGTTTTATTTCTCTCCTGTTAAAGATTATGAAAAAACTCATCACTTCTTTAATGAAGGCTTGCAACTTGCAAAGCAAATCCCCGATAGTATGCAAATTACCTCCTTAATTGCTAATATAGGTATGACTTTTTTGGAACAAAAAAATTATAAGGAGGCATTGGATTACTGTGAAGAAGCGCTATTAATGTCAACTAATCTGAAGAATGATATTTTTACAGCTAATATTACTAATAATATTGCTCAGATATATGAGAAAAAAGGTAATATTCAATATGCCAGAGAATATTATATAAAAACACTGGAAATTTATGAGAACCAGAATTCTGTTTATTTATCAGGAAGGGCAAACAAAAGTATTGCCAACTCCTGGATGTTGCAAAATGAAGTATCTAAGGCTTGTAAATGGTATATGAAATCAATACCTTACTTTATAAGAAGTGGTGCACAAAATGAATTAATATCCGTGTATAAACTATTATCAGAATCGTTTATGGAACAAAATAAAATTGATTCAGCATATTATTATTTAAAAATGTATTCTACATTAAACGATTCACTGAATAAAACAGTGAATGAAACCCGCTATCAGGAATTGAAAATTAAATATGAAACAGAAAAGAAAGAAAAAGAAAATACCATATTAAAAAAAAATAATGAAGAGCAAAAAGCTATTCAAAGGTTTTTATTTCTTCTGATTACAGCAGTATTTGTATTTGCCATTATAATAGTGCTTTACTTAAGGCAATCGAAAAAACTGCTTTTACAGAAAAAAATGATAGCCGATAAGGAAAATGATAATCTTAAAACTAATCTGGAATATAGAAATAAAGAGCTGACTAATAACGCAATGCAAATGGTTAATTTGAGTGTTTTTAGTGAAAAGCTTCTCGTCCAGATAAAAAGTAGTTTGCCTCATACAAATGAAAAGGGGAAAATGTTGCTTCAGAAGTTAATTAATGAAATAGAGATTAATCTACTGCAAAACAATTGGAAAGAATTTGAAACCCACTTTATGGAAGTTCATAGTGGTTTTTATGAAAGACTACAAATGAAATACCCCAAATTAACTCCAACAGAAATTAAAACATGTGCTTTCTTGCGACTAAATATGTCGAGTAAAGATATTGCAGCTCTGACTTATAAAAGTGTACGAACTGTTGAAAGTCTCAGATCCAATATTCGAAAAAAAATGGCTCTACCTCACGAGGTAAATCTAATAAGTTACTTAATGAATCTTTGATAAACAAGTATTTACAGATAAAATTGATTTTATTAATCATTCAATAATTATAGTTGGAATTCCAACTAATATATTTATTTTTGCAAAATGAAAAATATGGAAGGTAGAATACTGACAAAGGATTGGGATTTGTATGATACCAGGCATGTAGTGTATAAAACTAGGTCATTAAGTCCAGAGGAATTGGAAAACGGATATTGGTGGGCATATAAGGAGTTCTATAAATGGAATAATGTGTTTAAGGCTTCTTTTGGTCACGATGACTTTGCACACCAGATGAAACATCTTTTTTATACAGGTGGTTGGAAAAAGTTTGAAAGTTTATGGAATATTATTATTAATGCCGGAGGATTAAAAAAAATGCTCCCCATTTTGGAATTACTTCTGTCGAAAGTTGAAAATAAGAATTATAACAGTCAAGATTCCCTGATAAAATATTCTAAAGGTGATGTCAAATTTGATAATGATAATATCGAATTATTAGCATAAAAAAATTCACTTCAGATGTATTGTTTTATGTTAACTTAATTTCCCTTATCCTATATTAATCAATAAATATTTTTTTAAGTATTTAATTGTTAAAATTAAATAACTTATACCTTATAATATAATCGCTTTATCAAATTCCATCTAAATAATTAAAACCCTTATTTCAATTAATTCAATATCTTTGAATTAGTATTTTATCTGTCTGAAAATTAAATTTTACGAATAATGAATAAAACTATCTTCACATCTGTCTTCTTACTATTTTTTATGTTTTTTGCCATTTCATATGGTCAAACTGAAGCCAAAAGTGTAAACGATACCATTGTAAAAGAAGTATCACCCATTAAGGCTGCCGATGTACCTTCTGAATCGGGGGAACTTATTAATCGCTTACAGAAAATTAATGATGTTATTCCAACTGATGCTAAAATATCTGCCTATGCCAACAGAAATGATTCTTTGGGAAAAATTATTGATAGCTTATTATTAATTGATCAATCACTTGACTTAACTAATCAAACTACACGTTATTTAAACAATCGCCTGGTTTTCTGGAAAATATTTTCTGAAAAAATTAAGAACTTCAACTCAGAACTGGCCAAAGACCTAGCAACACTAGATGCTAATAGAAAGAGAGTGAGCAAAAGTGTTGCCATTTGGAAAAAAACAAATTTGCAATTGAAAACTGAAGATTCAAATTCAGGATTACTTCCAAGAGTGAAGAGTATAAACACATTATTGGATTCAACCTTAAATACTTTAAATAAAAAGAGCGATGCATTATTAGTAATTTTAAACTCTATAACGGCCAAAGGTTTTGAAATCCAGAATCATATAAAAAATATTGACAATATATATATTGAGAAAAAATCCCAAATATTTGTTCAAAATGAGCCTTCTGTTTTCTCACTTGAATACCGAAATAAGAGCAAAACCTCATTTGTTGAACCCATTATCAGGTTTTACGATACTGAAATAATTCAGGCTTTTAACTATTTAAAGCAAAATATACTGAATGTGGTTTTTCAAATAATACTATTAATAATCTTAATGTATTTAATTAGCTTATTAGCTGATAAACTAAAGGAAACTGATTTTGATGAGGATTCTACTTACAGTAAATTTTTAGTCAAAATAATTTCCCGTCGAGTGAGTTCATCACTTGTACTGGCGGTTTTTTTATCAATAATAATTTTTCCTAACCGACAAGAGGTTTTAAAGGATTTCCTGATGTTGATAATTACAATGCCAATAATTCTTTTGGCCAAAACAATTGTAAATAAACCCTTTCATAACTACCTAAATATTTTTGGCGTCCTAATTGTGCTAAATATTATATACATAATCTTTCCTCCCGATAACATTTTTTATATGATTATAATGTTATTTACGGCCATCTTGGAAATTTATGTTCTATGGAAAGTGTTTTGGTATTTTTATCACTCCAAAAAACTTGAATCGTTTTTAAATGGCTTAATAGTATTTATTATAGGCATAAATTTAGGATTCTCAATTGTTGGTTTGTTTGGATTATTTTATGGTTCTACAACACTGGCAGAACTAGCACTTAATGTTCCTTTCTTTAGTGCTTACAGCGGATTTTTAATTTTCTTCTCCATGATAATTTTAAATGGTATGATATCCTTCTTTTTCGATTCGAATTATGCTAATAAATTAAATGTAGTTGGAATTTATGGTAGAGTAATAAAAAAGCGAATACTAGCGATTATTAATATCAGTATGGTATTAATTTGGCTTAGTGCAATATTGAATCTGTTAAATATCAGAAGAGAAATAACTGAAGGTATAAGCAATACTTTAACATATGAAATAGTATTGGGATCGGCTTCTTTTACCATAGGCAATGTGCTTCTTTTCTTTTTAGTTATTTGGTTATCAATAGTTATATCCAAAATTATTAAAGCTTTATTGGTAGAGGATGTTTTCACTAAAATAAGTATGGCCAAAGGTTTGCCGCATACAATCGCCATCATGGTACGCTATGCAATTATTACCGTTGGTGTATTACTTGCGATAAGTGCCGTTGGCATGCCCCTTAGCAGCATTACTGTGCTTGCGGGTGCTTTTGGAATTGGAATCGGTTTTGGTTTACAAAGCATTTTCAATAATATTGTATCAGGATTTATACTTCTTTTTGAGCGGCCAATACAAATTGGTGATACCATCGAAGTTGGATCTTTAATAGGGACTGTAAAATCAATAGGCATCCGGGCCAGTAATATAAGAACTTTTGATGGTGCAGACATTATAGTCCCCAATGGCGAACTGGTATCAAATCAGGTTGTTAACTGGACGTTGTCAGATCAGCAGCGCCGTATTGAAGTTCTCGCCGGAGTGGCTTATGGTTCCGATCCTCATAAAGTTAAAGAGTTGTTTGAAAAAGTTCTTGCAGAGCATAAAGATATTTTGAAAGATCCTGCTCCTAATGTATATTTTAATGGTTTGGGAAATAGCTCGCTCGACTTCAGGCTTTTATTCTGGACGCCAAGTTTTGCTGAATGGCTGCGTATTAAAAGCGAAATTATTTTTGGCGTTCACGACATACTATATAAAGAAGGAATTACTATTCCATTCCCACAAATGGATTTACATTTGAAATCTATCGATAAACCTTTGGAAGTATTTAAAAAGGAAGAAAAATAAAATTATTGCCCTTACTGATAAATTCTAGCTTTTGAAAACTTAATAAGAGAAAAAATATAGGATTTTCAACAAATTGATGTGTTTTTGATGTAATAATTTCTATAACAAAAATTCTAAATGCACTACTTTCGAAGTTTGAAAAATTACATTATTTTTATGAGATATTTAGTATTATTATTATCGTTTTTATTACTGAATTTATATTCAGGCAACATAATTTTTGCCCAAAACAGAAGTGATATAGATCAAAAGGTTGATAGTGTTTTAAACCTTATGACTCTGGATGAGAAAATTGGTCAGATGACTCAAGCCGAAAGAGGAGCCCTCGAAAATATTAGCGATATCTCATATTATAGCCTTGGCTCATTATTGAGTGGCGGAGGCTCATCTCCAAGTCCTAACAATCAGCAGACATGGGCCGATATGTATGACGAATATCAGTCACATGCATTACAGAGCAGGTTGGGAATTCCGCTTATTTATGGAGTAGATGCTGTTCACGGGCATAATAATGTTTATGGGGCAGTAATATTTCCACATAATATCGGATTAGGATGTACCTGGAATCCTGCATTGGTAAAATCCGTAAACGAGATTACTGCACTAGAAGTGGCTGCAACTGGAATCGACTGGACATTTAGTCCTTGTATAGCAGTTCCCCAAAACGAAAGATGGGGAAGAACCTATGAGGGTTTTGGAGAAACGGCAGAAATTCAGGAAATAATGGCCGCAGCCAGTGTGCAAGGTTTGCAGGCTAACCTGTCTGAGCCACAAACAATTTTGGCGTGTGCAAAACATTATGTTGGCGACGGAGGAACTCAAAATGGTATCGATCAAGGTAATACCGTGGTTTTTGAACAGGTTCTTCGTGATTTACATATGCCGGGTTATATCGATGCAATAGAAAATAATGTAGGATCTATAATGGCATCATATAATAGTTGGAATGGAGTAAAACTGCATGGACATGAATATCTTTTAACTGACGTCCTTAAAAATGAACTTGGCTTTGAAGGATTTGTAATCTCCGACTGGGCAGGTGTTGATCAAATAACAGAAGATTATCGCGAAGCCGTTAAAAGAGCAATAAATGCAGGTATCGATATGGTGATGGTGCCTGATAGATATATTTATTTTATAAGTATTCTTAAGAGTTTAGTTATTGATGGTGAAGTTAGTGAAGAAAGAATAGATGATGCAGTTCGCAGAATATTGAAGCAAAAATTCCTTTTAAACCTTTTTGAGAAGCCTTATACTGATAGTTCTCTGGCATCCTCATTCGGCTCTGCAGAACATAGAAATGTTGCTCGTCAGGCAGTTAGAGAATCAGTAGTTTTGCTTAATGCAAAAAACGATGTTATGCCTTTGGATAAGGACAACCAAAAAATATTGGTGGCTGGAAGTTTAGCAAATGATCTGGGAGGGCAATGTGGTGGCTGGACTATTTCATGGCAGGGTTCAAACGGTAATATTACCCAGGGAACTACAATTCTTCAGGGGATACAAAACTTTGTGCAGTCGAGTGAAGTTATTTACTCGGAGAATGGAAGTTATGACGATGATGTAGATGTTGCTATAGTTGTTATAGGTGAAAATCCATATGCTGAAGGTGCAGGCGACAGAAACTCACTTCTTGTGGAAGATGAACAGGTAAATCTTGTAAAGTCTATTAAAGAAAAAGGAATTCCTGTGATTACTCTTTTAGTTTCAGGAAGGCCAATGATAATAGGCGAAGTACTTCCTTATACCGATGCTTTTATGGCCTGTTGGCTGCCCGGTACAGAAGGCGATGGAATTGCTGAAGTTCTTTTTGGGGATTATAATCCTTCGGCAAAACTTACACATTCATGGCCAAGGGAAATGAATCAGATACCAATAAATTATGGAGATTATAATTATTATCCGCTTTTTGCCTACAAATATGGACTTCAGGAATTTCCTTCGGCATTAGCAAGCCAAAACCTTGAATTATATTGTGCCATAGCTGAATCACCAAATACTATAACTTTGACCTTGTCAGATAAAATTACTGCTTATAATATTGATTACAGTGATATCGAGCTAAAGGTTAATAATCAAGTTGTTGCCAATGATTTAGTGGATTTAAGTATTTCAGATATTGATGAATCCAGCCTCATCTTAGAACTAAACAGTTCTTTAAACAATACCGACAAAATTTCCATATCTTATTATGGCGATGGCATATTTTCAAATAGTTTACAACTTAACACCTTTAATGATTATTACGTTTATAATTCCGTAAGTGGATCAGGAGGAAGTATTTTATTACCTGGAAAAGTGGAAGCAGAAAACTATGTTGATATGCAGGGTATACAAACAGAGCCCTGCACTGATATTGGTGGAGGACTTAATGTTGGATTTATAGAACCCGGCGACTGGATGAAATATAATGTAAATGTAAATCAAAGGGGGTTATATGCTGTAAAAACAAGGATTTCAGGTTATAATTCCGGTTCGCTACTAATACAATTCAATAATGAAAATGACACTTATGTTAATTATCAATCTACTAATGGATGGCAAAGTTGGCAGACTTTTAGTACAGAAGTAATGCTGGAAGAAGGAAGTTACGAGATGAAAGTTACAGCCCAGGCAAATGCTTTCAATATAAATTATTTCGATTTCGAACTGATAAATAACATTAATGATGTGGATGCATCTTTGGGCGAAATAGTTCTTAAACCAAATCCGGTAAAATCTCAATTTATAATTGAGTTAAATACGTATCACACGGATAATATCAGTATAAAACTTTATAATTTGAATGGAATTCTTATTCAAACACTCTATGAAGGTCAAACTTCTCCCGGCATAAACAACTATAATTTTATATTGGATAATAAAATCAATACAGGAACATATATCATTGAGATTAAGGATAGTAAGAAAAGACATTTTAAGAAGTTGATAACTACCAAAGGCTAAAGGCTAAAGGCTAAAGGCAAAAGGCAAAAGGCAAAAAGCTAAAGGCTAAAGTAGTCG
>PKTA01000088.1 GCA_002869365.1 Marinilabiliales bacterium
ATTCAACATTCAACATTAGTTAACTTGTCCGTCCATTGACTGATCGATATTCGGTGTTCAAATTATAAATAACAACTTATAAAATTACAAACGGAGTGTAAAGCATTTGTAAACCCACATTTATACATCATTATAATTTAACCACCCCAAAAACGTTTCCTTATTATTGCTTTTCTTACTTTTGGAAATTAATTAGAGAAAAATATTTGTGATAAATCCTGTAGAAATAAAAACTGCTGTTCATGATATGATGGATGAATTTATAGGCATCCGTCGTTATTTGCATGCAAATCCTGAACTTAGTTTCGAAGAAGAAAGCACTGCAAAATACATCAGCAACTTGCTAGATGAGTGGGGAATAAAGTATGAAAAAAATATTGGAGGGCATGGAATTGTTGGAGTTTTGCATGGAAAAAATCCGGATAAAAAGGTTATAGCGCTGCGTGCTGATATGGATGCTTTGCCAATTGAAGAAGCCAATATTGTTGATTATAAATCTCTAAATACTGGAGTAATGCATGCATGTGGGCATGATGTTCATATGACCTGTCTTTTGGGGACAATAAAATTTCTCAATGAAAACAGAGATAAGTTCGAAGGAAGCATAAAATTTATTTTCCAGCCTGCCGAAGAAACTTTACCCGGAGGTGCTTTGAAAATGATCGAGGCAGGAGTTTTGGAAAATCCCAAACCGGAACTCATTATTGCACAACATGTTTTTCCAGAATTGGAAGCCGGTAAACTGGGATTCAAATCGGGTATTTACATGGCTTCCTCTGATGAGGTAAAATTAAAGATAAGTGGAAGAGGCGGACATGCTGCCATTCCTGAGAGGTATGATTATACTGTTTTGGCAGCATCTAAAATAATGCTTAAACTTTATGAGGCTGTTGAGGCAGGAAAGCCAAAGGATTTTCCTTCGGTTTTAGCATTTGGCGAATTTCTTGCCAAAGGAGCGTATAATGTTATACCTTCAGAAATTAATATAAGTGGTACATTCCGCACTTTTAATGAAAACTGGAGGAAGAAAGTTCATGCTTTAATTAACGAAATTTCCACTCAAGTGGCAAAGGAGTTCAATTGCTTAGCAGAAGTAAACATTAAAAAAGGCTACCCGGTATTGGTTAATAATGAAGTAGTTACAGGGGTTTCAAGAGAATTTGC
Source organism: Marinilabiliales bacterium (assembly GCA_002869365.1). GTDB lineage: Bacteria > Bacteroidota > Bacteroidia > Bacteroidales > F082 > BM524. The sequence goes on from PKTA01000088.1 coordinate 1,165, forward strand.
CAAAGAAATTGTTGGAAGCGAAAATATTGAAGAACTTAAAATAAGAACAACAGTAGAGGATTTCGCACGTTTTGCCCAAATAGTTCCGGCATGTTTTTACCGTTTAGGAATTGCAAATGAAGAGAAAGGAATAGTTTCAAATTTACATACGAACACTTTTAATGTTGACGAATCCAGCATAGAAACTGGTATTGCAACTATGATTTGGCTTGCAGTTTCACATCTTAAATAAAATTTCAAACCTGAAGAGCATATAAATGTTAGTAAACGAAAAATCATATCAAACTGTCTGGATGGAAGGCTCATCGGTATTTATGATAGAGCAGAACCTGCTTCCGTTCGAATTTAAAATTCATGAATGCAAAACTTATTGGGATACTTGCATAGCTATTCATGATATGATTGTAAGAGGGGCAGGGGCAATTGGCGCTGCAGCAGGATTTGCCATGGCACAGGCTTTTTTATTGTCGAAAGATAAGATGAAAGCTGTTACCATAAGGGAAGCACGCCAGGATATAGAGAATACGCGACCAACTGCAAAAAACTTATTTTATGCTGTCGACAGGGTTTACAGAGCAGGATTGATTTCGCCGGAAAATGCCATGATAGAAGCTCAAAAAGTTGCTGTTCAGGATGCCGCCGATTCAAAAAGTATAGGAGAATATGGTAGTGAACTAATTGGAAAAAAGGCAAATATTCTAACCCATTGCAATGCCGGATGGCTGGCTTTTGTAGATTATGGTACTGCTTTAGCGCCAATTTATCTGGCAAAACGACAAGGAAAAGATGTGTTTGTATATGTTGATGAAACACGTCCGCGATCGCAGGGATCCAAACTAACAGCCTGGGAACTTTATAATGATGGGGTGCCTCACGTGATAATTCCTGACAATGCCGCAGCGGCTTTAATGTCGCAAAACAAAATTGATATGGTAATTGTGGGTGCCGACCGTATTGCTACCAATGGCGATGTGGCCAATAAAATAGGAACTCTGGAAAAAGCAGTCGTTGCAAAAGAATTTGGAGTACCTTTTTATGTTGCTGCCCCAACTTCAACCTTCGATAAGGATTGTGCCACAGGAAAGGAAATTCCCATAGAAGAGCGCTCACAAGATGAAGTTTTATACCAAACAGGTGTCGATGCAAATGGTAATACTGTAAAAATAAGGGTAGCCTCTCCGGGCTCAACAGCACTTAACCCTGCTTTCGATGTAACTCCGGCGAAATATATTAACGGTATAATTACAGAAAAGGGAATTGTGAAGGCACATCATAAATCTATAAAAGCATTGCTTGGGATATATGAAAAACCGTATTTTTAAGGTTTTATTTTTCAAGACAGGAATTTGGATAAGGACAAACTTAAAATACTTTTCATTTGTAATAAATCGCCTTGGCCCACAAGCGAAGGGGGTCCAATAGCAATGAATCAACTTATTGAGGGACTGGCAGATGCAGGACATCAAATAAAAGTACTTGCCATAAATACTAATAAGTATAGCGTTAAACCAGAAGATATCCCATCTGCCTACAGGCAAAAAACAAATATTGAACTTGTTTATGTAAATCTTGCTTTTAAACTTGTTCCCGCTTTTTTAAATCTTTTTAGCAGCAAATCATACCATATTGAAAGATTTATCACAAAGAATTTTGAGAAAAAACTTATCGAAGTTCTTGAAGAAAATACTTTTGATATTGTACAAATAGAAACCCTGTTTCAGTCGCCATATATTAATACAATCAGAAAATATTCAGAGGCAAAAATTGTATTAAGAGCACATAATATTGAACACTTAATATGGAAGCGAGTGGCTGAAAATCAGAGAAATCCATTAAAGAAATTTTATATTACACATCTTGCCAGAACGCTTGAATCTTATGAGAAGAATATTGTTAATGATTTTGACGGAATAGTTCCCATAACAAAAAAAGATGCAGAATTTTTTAATTCCCTTACGGAGAAACCAATTCTGCCATTACCATTTGGGGTGGATACTAAAAAGATAAAACCTCATAATGACGCAGATAGCGAGTTGGCTTTGTTTCACATAGGATCGATGAACTGGATGCCCAATGAAGAGGGGGTGAAATGGTTTGTTGATGAGGTTTGGCCAAAGGTTGAAGAGCAACTGCCCAATGTTAAACTTTACCTTGCCGGCAGAGAGATGCCTGAATGGTTAAGCAAACTCAATAAAAAAAATATAATTGTTGTGGGTGAAGTTGATAATGCCCATGATTTTATAAGTTCAAAAGCAATTTCTATCGCACCTCTGTTTTCAGGAAGTGGCATTAGAATTAAAATTATTGAAAGTATGGCTTTGGCCAGAGCCGTAATCTCAACAACTATTGGCGCTGAGGGGATTAACATC
>PKTA01000039.1 GCA_002869365.1 Marinilabiliales bacterium
ACCTGTAGTATCCATAATATCGTCAGAAAAGCCAATATTATTTCCTTCTTTAAAATAAGCTACAGATTGACGTCCATGCTCTTTTTTATAATTTTTATCTATAGCCGACAACTCCCATGAAACCCATACAGAAACAAATTGTTCATTATTTTTTAGTACGGTTTTCATCGTATTATTATAAATATCATTTCTTTCCTCACCGGTATACTTTTTATAATCTGAGAAAGAAAGTTCTATTGTACGGCATATTTAAAAGTCGCTTTCCAGTTGAGTTTTTAATAAATTAACATGCTCATGCGCACTGGCATTAACGTATTTATAAGCTCTTTCTGTTGCTATTTTTTCATTATTTATTATGATATATGCAAATACCACAATAAACACTATTGTTACTACCGACAAAATAGAAAGCAGTATTTTATCTCTAAGTTTTGATCTGTGAAAATTTAGTCTTGGTAATTTCATTTAACAAAAGGATATAAATTATAACAAACTTTCTATCGTATCAAACAGTTGTTGGATTTTAACCGGTTTAGCCATAAAGCCATCGCATCCTGCCTCAAATGATTTTATTCTTTCATCGTTCAAAACATAAGCTGTTTGAACTATGACAGGTATTTTTGGATTAATCGACTTTATTTGCTTGGTGGCTTCTATCCCATTCAATAGTGGCATGTTAATATCCATCAATATTAAATCGAAATGTCTACCTTGTTTAACAAGCTCAACGGCCTGTAAACCATTTTCCGCACATACTAATTTAACCTTAGACTTTTTTAGCGCAGCCCTGTAATACATTATACTTGTGTCGGTATCTTCTACGATCAGTATGGTTTTTTCTGACCAATTGTAATTATTATTATCTGGTTTCATTGATTTAATTTAATGTTGATTTCAGCATGGTAAATATAGAAAAATTATCATACTCATCAAGATTGTAAATTATACTTGTAAATTGAAAAACAAAAGCGGCCCATTTTATTAATAAACCGCTCTTTTATTGTTAAATATTATTTAATTTTTTTCATAAGCAGTTTTCCATTATTTTCATCTACAACTATATTATCATTCCCCTGGAACTCCTCCATTAATAATTGTTTTGACAATTGGTTTAGAACCAGTTTTTGTATATACCTCTTTACAGGTCGGGCTCCTAATAGTGGATCGTAGGCTTCTCTTGCAATTAAATCGATTGCTTTATCGGTAAACTCCAATGATATTCCATTTTTAGAAACTCTGTTAATCAGACTCCTGGCGAGTATATTAACTATTTTATGTAAATCGCTTTCGTTAAGGGGCCTAAACATTATAATTTCATCAATACGGTTTAAAAATTCAGGCCTCATAACAGTTTTGAGAAGTTTTGTCAGCTGTTCTTTTGTTTTCTCAATTACCAATTCCAGATTATTATCAATATTTTCAAAATTCTGATAAATAATATCAGACCCTATATTTGAGGTCATTATGATAATTGTGTTTTTAAAGTCGACTACCCTACCCTTATTGTCTGTAAGTCTTCCGTCATCTAAAACCTGAAGCAATATATTAAACACATCGGGATGTGCTTTCTCAATTTCATCGAGTAATACCACAGAATAGGGCTTTTTCCTTACAGCTTCGGTAAGCTGACCACTTTCATCATAGCCAACATATCCAGGAGGTGCACCCACCAATCGGGAAACAGAATGTCTTTCCTGATATTCCGACATGTCAAATCTGATCATTGAGTTTTCGTTGTTAAACAGAAATTCAGCCAGAGTTTTTGCCAATTCTGTTTTTCCCACACCTGTAGTTCCCATAAAAATGAAAGAACCTATAGGTCGGTTTTCATCCTGTAAACCGGCTCTGCTTCTTCTAATAGCATTGGAAACTGCTTCTATTGCCTCATCCTGACCTACAACTCTTTTATGCAGTTCATCTTCCAAACGATTGAGTTTCTCCCTCTCACTTTTCAGCATTTTACTAACAGGAATACCTGTCCATCTTGAAACGACTTCAGCAATATCCTCATATCCAACCTCTTCATTAATAAGTGGGTTTTCTCCCTGAACTTCTTTCAATTCATTCCTGCTTTTATCCAGGGCTTTATTTAGTTCATTAATTTTACCATATCTAATTTCGGCAACTTTTGCCAAATCACCATCACGCTCTGCTTTTTCAGCTTGCAATTTGGAATCTTCTATTTGAGCTTTTAAATTCTGAATATTATCAACTAGTTTTTTCTCGTTTTGCCATTCGGCACGCAATGCCATTCTCTGTTCATTGAGATTAGCCAATGCCTTTTTAATGGCATCCAGTTTAACTTTATCTTTTTCTCTTTTAATAGCCTCTCTTTCAATTTCCAGTTGAGTATAAGCCCTTTCAATTTTTTCAAGTTCTTCGGGAACGGAATTAACTTCTAGTTTTAACTTTGAAGCAGCCTCATCGATAAGGTCGATGGCCTTGTCGGGAAGAAATCTGTCGGTAATATATCTTGTCGACAGTTCCACAGCGCCAATAACAGCCTCATCGAGTATCCTTACCTTATGATGATTTTCATACCTTTCCTTCAATCCTCTTAGAATAGAAATTGCAGAATCTTTTGATGGCTCATCAATAATTATTGTTTGAAATCTCCTTTCAAGAGCCTTATCTTTTTCGAAGTATTTTTGGTATTCCTTGAGAGTTGTGGCTCCTATAGCTCTAATTTCTCCTTTAGCAAGAGCAGGCTTTAATATGTTAGCAGCATCCATTGCTCCTTCCGACTTACCTGCTCCAACCAGAGTATGAATCTCATCAATAAATAATATCAAATCCCCATCTGATTCAACAACTTCTTTTATAACACTTTTCAAACGTTCTTCAAATTCACCTTTATACTTTGCTCCGGCAATAAGAGAGCCCATATCGAGTGAGAAAAGAGTTTTATCTTTCAGATTATCAGGCACGTCCCCATCAACAATTCTTCTGGCTATGCCTTCTGCAATAGCAGTTTTACCAACGCCTGGTTCACCAACCAGAATGGGATTATTTTTTGTTCTTCGTGAAAGTATCTGCAGCACTCGTCTTATTTCATTATCTCTACCAATAACAGGGTCCAGTTTTCCATTTGCAGCCATATCATTTAAGTTTATGGCATATCTCATTAGCGAATTATATTTGTTCTCTGCATTCGGACTATCAGCCTTACTTCCCTTTCTCATCTCATTTATGGCTGCTTCAAGATCTTTGGCATTTAAACCTGAATCTTTTAAGATTTCAGATGCCCGGCTTTTTACCATCAATAATGCAAGTAAAATATGTTCCAATGAAACATATTCGTCATTAAACTTTTTCAATAGTTTAATTGCCTGCTGAAAAAGATCCCTGCTTTCGTTGCTCAAATAAACTTCTCCTCCGCTAACTTTGGGTTGCGAATTTATTTCCGCATTTGCAATATTTAATATTTGCTGTGAGTTGATATTTGCTTTCTTCAATAAAAAGGGAACTACATTTTCATCTATTTCAAGCATAGATTTTAAAATATGCATATTGCTAATTGCCTGATTTGTATTTGCAACAGCAATATCCTGAGCCTTTTGCAATACTTCCTGCGATTTTATTGTTAACTTATCTATATTCATTTTGCTTTTTTTGTTTTAAATTTTAATTGCCAGTTGACAAACTTTAAACCACTATTTATTTTACTTATTTTTTGTTAAAATTATGAACAAAAACTAAAGAGTTTGTGTCATTATGTCCTGTTTAACAATAACTTACTGACATATTTTCATGTGCATTAAGAACTTGAATTACAATAAAAATTTATTCAATACGTTGGGGAATTAAGTTATTTTTGCAGCGTAAAATATTAGTATGACAGAAATTAGTAAAACTACTCTTGTAATTGGAGGCAGTGTTAAACCAGAGCGATACTCAAATAAGGCAATTAAAAAGTTGATTGAATACGGTCATAAAGTATATTCAATAGGTTTACGATCCGGGGAAGTTGAAGGCGTAATTTTACAGCAAGGCAAGCCCGACTTTAAAGATATTGATACGGTAACTATGTATGTTGGGCCTGCACATCAAGGTGAATATTTTAATTACATTATAAAATTATCACCAGAACGTGTAATTTTTAATCCGGGAACGGAGAATAAAGAGTTTGCGGAAACCTTGAAAGCCAATAATATAGAAGTTGTTGAGCATTGTACGTTGGTTATGCTCGACTATGGGTTGTTTTAGTTTCATCAATGCAAAAATAAATTATAATTTTGCCATTAATTGTTTTGCCAAACATGACAAATAGAAAAAAGATATTTCAATCAACTATTATTAAAGGTGTATTTTTAAGTATGCTATTAATATTTACTATGTTTTATTCATCTAAATCATATGCTCAAAGTTGTGAAATATCGATAGATACTGATATTCCGGTTTGTAAATATCAAATATTCGAACTAAGTGTACCGGAATGCGAAAGTTGTACTTTCGAATGGAAGCAAGATGGAAAAGTTATAGGAGGATCAACAAATACAATTCTTGTATCAATAACCGACCAAACCTTGTTTACAGTAACTGTAACCGATGACATGGGAACACCCTGCGAAAGTGAACCATTTTTGGTTACTACCCATCCTGATATTAACATTGAACTGGAACAGCTTCAACTTACATGTACCAATGGGGATAAGGACAATGGTAATACTGCCATATTAAAAGCCTCCGCCAGTGGTTTTTTTGAACCGGATGAATACCATTATTTCTGGGATGTAAAACCAATACAAGTAGCTCCCGGCGATTCAACCGTTGCCCTGGGATTAAAGGCTAATCAAAACTATTCGATAACAGTAAAAGATAATTATGGTTGCTTTGAACAAGATACCATTTTTACTGAAGCATTTAAAAATCCTGATATTGAACTATTTGCTGATCCGGACACAGCATTTGTTCAAAGACCTCAAATAGAATTTTCATTTATTAATAATTCAGAAGACAGCATACCCTTGTCGAACTTTTACTGGGATTTTAATGACGATAATGATACTGCAAACTCATCATTAAGTAATCCAATACACCGATTTATATTAAACGACCAGGAAATAGAAGATGGCGGAAAGGACTTTTTGGTATATTTTACTGCTATAAACGAACAAGGCTGCGACACATTATTCACTCATCAGGTAAAAGTTATTCCCATGAGGCTGTTTATCCCAAATGTATTTACACCTAATAGTGATGGGGTTAATGATGTATTTAGAATAACCGAACCACAATCTACTCAGGGTGGTGGTGAAGAAGGTTTTAAAGCCAAAGATGCAGAGGGTTTTTATACACCAAACCACTATTACGAATCCACTAAATTGGTTGTATTTAATCGTCATGGACGTGTAATTTTTAGAGATGACGATTACCAAAATGACTGGGACGGAGGCAAATTACCCGATGGAGTATATTATTACGTATTAAAAGCCACCGGTCCAAAAGGGACAGATGTATATAAAGGATCGGTTAGTATAATCAGAGGAAACTAAAATTTTAAAATATAATTATCATGAAATATTCAATTTTAATTTTATCATTTTTTACAGTATTTGCATTTATATCATGTGAAAACAATGGAGGTAAAATTTCTACCGATGTTGTAAATAATTCGAAGAGTGCTGTTGGTGAAGTTGGAAATTCAGAAACCCCGGTAATGACTTTCGAGAAAGTTGAACACGACTTTGGCAAAATCATTCAGGGTGAGAAAGTTACTTATAATTTTAAATTTACTAATACCGGTAAGTCGGCTCTTTTAATAAGCAAGGTTAGCACAACATGCGGATGTACTGTAGGTCAATACCCAAAAGTTCCTGTAAAATCAGGTGAAACAGAATATATTGAAGTTGCTTTCGACTCGAAACACAAATCGGGTTTTCAAAATAAAGCAATAACTATTATGGCTAATACACAGCCAAATAAAACAACACTTAGAATAAAAGGACAGGTAGTTTTACCTCAGAATAATTAATAAAATCGTAAATAAATGAAATCTTTACTAGTATTATTACAGGCAGCAGCAGAAGGCGATAGCCAATGGATGTCGATGTTACCTTTGTTTTTAATTTTAATTGTCTTCTATTTTTTCTTTATACGTCCACAGACTAAGAAAAATAAGGAACAAAAGAAATTCAGAGAAAATCTGAAAAAAGGTGATAAAGTTGTAACAATTGGTGGTATTCACGGAAAAGTTGCCGAATTAAAAGAAACAACAGTAACAGTTGATGTTGGAAATCAACAAAAACTTACTATTGAAAAGTCGGCAGTTGTTATGGATACTTCAGAAGTTGGTCAAACTAAAAAATAATTAGTAACATGCTTATAAGCTAATTCTAATTGTTTTTTTTTAAAAATAAAAGTTCCGAAGTATTTAGTAATTTTATGCTTCGGAATTTTTTTTAAACTTTTGAGCAAATTGAATACAAATAATAGAGTTCAACTTTTACATAAAGAGGGTAAAAAGAATAAAAGCAAGTATTTTATTTTTTTATTCTGTGTGCTTTTATCTGCATTTTTTTGGTTACTAATCAAATTATCAGGTAATTACAGTGAAATTTATGAGTTTAAAGTTGATATAAGAAACGCTCCTTCCGATCAAAGGCTAACATCTCTGGTCGATTCAAGCATAAAGGTTAGTATTGATGCCAACGGATTTAAAATGCTGAAACTTAACCTAATGAGCAGTTCCAGGGTTCTGGATGTTGACCTTGATAATTGTGATATAAATAATTATGGTAAAAATCAGTACTATATAAATACTACCAGTTTACGCGATAAAATGGCTGATGAAATTGGCATAGAATCCAATGAAGTTGAGATGTCGCTACAAAAACTAAGATTTGTGATGGAAAAATTAACACAAAAACAAATCAATGTTTATAACTCAACTGAACTTGTTTTTGCCCCTCAGTACGATTTATACGGACCAATAAAAATAAAACCTAATACAGTTACAATTTACGGCCCTGGAAATATCATCGATACCATAGATTACATATTTACTGAATATAAAAGAATAGATAATATTTCAACTAATGTTAATGAGAATATTAAACTTATAAACCCCGATCCGAATATTATTAATATTTCAACTAAAACAGTAAATATATCTGCTGATGTTGAGAAATATACCGAATCGAGCATAGAAATTCCCATTGATTTATCAAATTCCAATTTTAATTTAAAAGCATTTCCAAAAACCGTAAAAGTATTCTTTACCGTGGCCCTAAAGGATTTCTCTGAAATCAGAAAAACTCAATTCAGGGTAATGCCAAATTTTGATGGTATAGATGTGCTTAAAGCCAGCAAACTACAACTAAAGGTTACAGAATATCCAGAAACTGTAAGTGCAATAAGAATACAACCTTCAGAAATTGAGTTTTTAATTATTAAGTAATGCTTAAAGTAGGCCTTACAGGAAATATAGGTAGTGGAAAAACAACTGTTTCAAGAGTTTTTGAAACTTTAGGAATAAAAGTATTTAATGCTGATAATGAGGCTAAAAGTCTTTATTACGAAGAAAACGTGAAACATGATATCAGCAAGATGCTTGGAAAAAAAGTGTTAGATAAAAATAATAATATCGATTTTAAACTACTGGCAAGTGTTATTTTTAATGATGAAAATAAATTAAAACAACTTACCTCTTATATACATCCATTAGTAGTAAAAAAATATGAGAATTGGCTTATTTCAAACCCGGATTTTCCTTTTACTATTCACGAATCTGCTATAATTTTTGAATATTCATTAGAAAATAAATTCGACTTTGTTGCCTGTGTTTCAGCACCATATGAACTTCGCTTACAAAGAGTTCTGAAAAGGGATAATTCAAATAAATCGGAAATTGAAGAACGTATGAACAACCAAATGGATGAGACAACTAAAGTTAAAAATTCTGACTTTGTGATCATGAACGATGAACAAAGTTTTATAATCCCTCAGGTTATTGATATTTATAAGAAACTTATTAGAATAAATAAGTAAATTCTTTTTATAGTAAACTATTTTTTATCTGATTTTTTCCTACCTGATTTTACTAAAGCAGCATTCAGCAAGTATTCAATTTGTCCGTTCACACTCCTAAAATCATCCTGCGCCCATTTTTCCAAAGCCTCCATCATTTCAGGTTGAATTCGTAAAACAAATGCTTTCTTTTTAGCCATAATAATTTTTTACCTCTTTAATTCTTATTTGCTATTATACATTTTCTTCATCGCTCTCCGGATGGCTTCCTGACGTTGAGTTCCGATTAATAACCTTTTACCATTTTTAAATACCAATTGTAAGCCAATATTTCCTTTTACATTAACGGCAGAGTTATGTTTAGCCGCTTTTTTACCATACAATACTTTCTTTTTTGGTGAATATCTTATACCCCATCCACCATACTCTTTTATTGGTTTATATTTTCTTATTTCCCATGAAGAAATGCTTTCTTTATCAATAATCTTATTTTTTTTAATAAATGGAGGAAATCGATAATTTACAGATTTAGCAGTTATTTCTGTTATTAATTTAGAGCCAAATAAAAGATAACTGGCAACCATAAGAATTACAACTGTCAAAACTGACGATATTATCAATCCATCCGAAGTCATATGCCCCTTAATGGCATTTCCATGATAAACAAATTCATTAATTAAAGCATAGAAAAAGAATCCTAAAATTGAAATATAAATCAACCCCATTACAAAGTACAATGGGATTGATCCAAATTTCTGAACCTCTTTATAATAAACCTTTTTCATATTATTAATAAATATTGCCTGTGTTAACAATAGGACTAACGTCCTTATCGGAAGTTAGCACAACCATTAAATTACTTACCATTGAAGCCTTTTTCTCTTCATCCAAATCGATAATATTTTTTTCCGACAGCATTTCTAAAGCCATTTCAACCATACCTACAGCACCTTCTACTATCTTAGATCTGGCTGCAACAATTGCAGTTGCCTGCTGGCGTTTTAGCATTGCCCCTGCTATTTCCTGAGCATAAGCAATATAATTTATTCTCGCTTCAATCACCTCAATACCAGCAATTTTAAGTCTTTCTGAAATTTCGTTTTCCAAAACTGAATTCACCTCTTCGCCACCGCTGCGTAAGGTTAATTCAGCATCCTCAACCTCAAAATTATCATAAGGATAATGTCCAGCCAATTTCCTGATGGCTGCTTCACTTTGAATATCCACAAAGTGTACATAATCATCAACTTCGAAAGCAGCCTTATAAGTCTCACGTACTTTCCAAACTAAAACAACCCCAATCATAACCGGATTACCTATCTTGTCATTTACTTTAATTGGTTCACTATCAAGATTTCTGGCTCTCAGCGAAATTTTCTTTCTGATAAAGAAAGGGTTTACCCAAAAAAATCCATTCTCCCGCACACTACCTTTATATTTACCAAATAGTGTGAGTACGCTGGATTCGTTTGGATTAACAATTAAAAATCCAGGCATTCCGATCAGCCCTAGAATTAATATTGGTATTAACAATAGCATTTTCATAAAAACTATTGCCAAAATCGGCGCAACTATCATAATTACTATGATTAATAGAGCCAGATAACCGGAAGCAGGTGTAAATTCAATTTCTTTTTTCATTTCTTTAATTATTAATTAATAACAAAACCTATATTTTATTTTTATAATGCATAAACAATAAAACTACTTTAATATCTATTTAGAACTTCTATTATGTTTTAATGTAATTATTTACAATTGTTATTGATATTATTTTGATATCACAATAATATAACTTTTTTGATCATTTGTCAAGTCTTTTTAGGTTTTTTTTTGGTTTTCATTATAAACTATTTCTACTTATCTTTGCAGGCTTGTAAAATGGACTAAAAATGAATAAAAATTCGATAATTGGGTTTGTACTAATAGCTGCTATAATGATTGGTTATACTGTATTTATGACCCCATCAGCAGAAGAATTAGCACAAAAACAACATATAGCCGACTCTATACAGCAAGTTAAAGAGCAGCAACAAATAGAGTTTGCAAAAGCCCAGGCACAGAATGCCAAAGCAGATGAGAATAAAACAGAACAACTCATCGAGAGTTCTGAGAATAAACTAAATACTTCTGTTTCTGACGATTATAGTTCTAAAGTTCAGAAATATGATGTTTTTGCAAATTCGGCCAAAGGTGAAGACGAATCGTTTTTTATTGAAAACGACCTAATTAAAGCAGAGGTTACAAAAAAAGGTGGACATATAATAAATGTGGAATTAAAAACCTTTAAAACCTACGACTCTCTTCCCTTAATGTTATTTAACCCTAATACTTCGAGATTTGGATTTTCTTTTTTCTCCAATAACAGGATAATAAATACCAACGATTTCTATTTTCAGCCATCAACAACTGAAACAAAATTGATATCAAGCGGTAATGATAGTATAACTTTTAGCATGCGTTTGTACACCGACATGGGAGAAGGACAGTTTAATGAAAATCAGTATATCGAATATGTTTATACCCTTAAGGGAGATGAGTATATGCTTGATTTCGATGTTAATCTGGTTAATATCGGCAGTGTTATAAATGCTAATTCAATCGGTCTTAATTGGCATGCCGATTTAAGACAACAGGAAATAAATATTGACCAATTTAATGGATCGACTATATATTATAGGTTTCTGAATGACGATGTTGATTATATGTCGGAAACAGATGAAGACGAAGAAGATATCAGAACAAAATTACAATGGGTTTCTTTTAAACAAAGATTTTTTAGTTCTTCAATAATTGCCAAACAAGGTTTTGATAATGGAAAGTTAAATATATCAATTCAGGAAAACCCGGGTGCCGACCGATATTTAAAAACAATGGATGTAGAATTGGGAATTCCAATAAATATAATGGGAACAACCAACTTCCCAATGCAATTTTATTTTGGCCCCAACGATTTCAAAAGGTTAAGTTCATATGATATGGAGTTGGAACGCCAAATCCCCATTGGTTGGAGTTTCTTTATTTTAGGTTGGATAAACCAGTATTTGGTAATTCCTGTTTTTAACTGGCTGGGAGGTTATGGCTGGAACTATGGTATTGTAATTCTATTACTTACTATTATGCTAAAAACAATACTCTTCCCTATTGCATACAAAACTTATATGTCGTCGGCAAAAATGAGAGTATTAAAGCCTGAAGTTGATGAACTTTCGAAAAAATTCCCCAAGAAGGAAGATGCAATGAAAAAGCAGCAGGCCGTAATGAGTCTTTATCGTTCGGCGGGAGCTAATCCCGCATCCGGCTGTGTACCAATGCTTTTACAGATGCCCATATTGATTGCAATGTTTAGGTTTTTCCCGGCGAGTATTGAATTGAGGCAACAATCTTTCCTTTGGGCAACCGACCTTTCCAGTTATGATTCGATTGCATCATTACCTTTTGAGATACCTTTTTATGGTGACCACGTAAGTTTGTTTACCTTGCTGATGACCGTTTCAACACTTATGTATACATACTTAAATAACCAAATGATGGGGCAACAAACCCAGGCAATGCCAGGCATGAAAACCATGATGTACATCATGCCCCTTATGTTCCTTGGTTTATTTAATAACTATGCATCAGGTTTGAGTTATTACTATTTCCTTGCTAATATTATTACATTTGGCCAGATGTTTGCATTCCGTTACCTTATAAACGAAGACAAACTAAGAGCACAAATTGAACTTAATAAGAAAAAGCCAAAGAAAAAGAAGTCAGGATTCCAAAAACTACTGGAAGAAGCAGCTAAGCAAAAAGGTTATAACGCAAAGAAATAATCACATCAAAATGTATTTCATAAAATTGCGAATATTAGCATCAATATTGTTAATATTTGTATCACTTATACTATGTTCTCAAAACGTATTTGTTTACGATAAACAGAGCGGAGAACCCCTCGGTAATGTTTTTATTTACAGTAGTGACAAAAGAACTACTACAATTTCTAACAAAACAGGAATTGCCGACCTGAGCAAATTTACCAATGATGAGATTATTACATTCCGTCATACTTCATACTATTTGATTACAACTAGCAAATCGGATTTGGAAAATCAAAACTATCGAATAGGAATGATAGAAAATTTTGTGAACCTGGATGAAGTAGTTGTTTCAGCAAGTAAATGGGAGGAAAACACATCAGAGATTCCCAACAAAATAGAGATAATCAAGAAAAAAGATATAATTTTTAATAATCCCCAAACCTCTGCTGATATGTTAAGTAATGGCGGAGAGGTTTTTGTACAAAAAAGCCAGTTGGGTGGTGGAAGTCCAATGTTAAGAGGCTTTGCTGCCAACTCAATTCTTTTGATAGTTGATGGTGTTCGTATGAACAATGCAATATATCGAAGTGGAAACCTTCAGAATATATTACAGGCTGACGTTAATAGCCTGGAAAGTACAGAAGTAATTTTTGGGCCTGGAACTAATATTTATGGTAGTGATGCTTTGGGAGGTGTTATCGACTTTCATATACTGAGTCCCAAATTTACTGATGGCGATAAATGGGTTACTGAAGGGAATGCTTTGGCTAGATATTCGTCAGCAAATTTTGAAAGAACTCTGCATGCCGACTTTAATTCCAGCAATAAAAAATGGGCATTTCTGGCATCATTTTCTTATAGTTCATTTGACGACCTAAAAATGGGCAACAATGGCAACGATTATCTCAAAAGAAATAATTATGTACAAAGAGTTGATGGTTACGACTCGGTATTTACAAACAACGCCCCAAATGTCCAGAAATTTTCTGCCTACAACCAGTTGAACTTTGTTAGCAAGCTCAGCAACCGTTTTAGCCAAAGCATCGACTGGACATACAGTTTTTATATGTCGAAGACCTCAGATGTCCCTCGTTACGACAGATTGTTACAGGAAAACAGTGGCACACCAAAATATGCCGAGTGGTATTACTCTCCTCAACAGTGGGTAATGAATAGTCTGAAACTTAACTTCCATAAAACAAATAAGTATTACGATCATGCCAACTTTGTATTTGCTTACCAGAATGTAAAGGAAGGCAGAAATGATCGTAAATTAAATAATGACTGGTTACGTCAAAGAACTGAAACCGTTAATATATTTTCGGCCAATGCCGATTTCGACAAAATGTTTAATGAATCCAACGCACTATTCTATGGATTGGAATTTGTTTTTAATGATGTTAACTCAGAAGGTAATGAGAAAAATATCCTTAGCGGAGAAGAGATGAATGTTGCCAGCCGTTATCCAGATGGAGGAACAGAGTATTATCATTCAGGTATTTACTTAAGTTATAAAAAGAATTTTACGAATATCCCATTAACATTTCAGGCCGGAACCAGATATTCATTAGTGAGTATGAGTTCAAAGTTTAATGATACATCTTTTTATAAATTCCCTTACTCAGAAATAAATTTGAGTAATGGAGCATTAACGGCTAGTACGGGTTTGGTTTACCGTCCCGGACAGTGGCAATTGAGTATTAACTTAAGTTCGGGTTTCAGAGCACCAAACCTTGATGATGTAGCAAAAGTTTTCGACTCAGAACCCGGAAATGTAGTTGTTCCCAACAAAAATCTAAAACCTGAATATCTTTATAATGCTGAATTTGGTGTTCATAAAAATTTTAATGAAAGAGCAAGCCTGCAACTAACTGCTTTCTATTCTTATTTGACAGATGCAATGGTAAGGCGTGACTTCACTTTTAATGGTGCCGACTCAATTTTATATGATGGAGAGTTGAGTAAAGTACAGGCTGTGGTAAATGCTGCCTACGCAAATATTTACGGTGCCAGTTTAAGCTTGAAACTTCAACTGGCAAATCATTTGGGATTCAAAACCTCAGCAACTTATATAAAAGGTCAGGATGACAAGGGAGATGCCATCCGCCATGCCCCACCCTTCTTTGGAATGTCATCTTTGGTTTACGAAAAGGAAAGTCTAAAACTTGAAATAAATACAACATACAATGCAGCAGTAACTTATAACAATCTTGCACTTTCAGAGAGAGATAAAGCATATATGTATGCAGTTGATAAAGATGGCAATCCCTGGTCGCCATCGTGGTGGACTTTAAATATGAAAGCATCATACGTTTTCAGCAGTAATTTTATAGCCACTCTGGGCCTTGAAAACATACTGGATGAAAGGTATAGGCCATATTCTTCAGGTATTGCAGCTGCGGGAAGAAATTTTATTTTATCAGTTAGATATAGTTTTTAATAATTGCCCTTGTTTGTAAAGAGAAAATAATTATTTTTGCGCCCTCAAATGGCGAGGTAGCTCTCCCGATAGCAATCGGGATGGTTAGAGCGCAAATGATGGCGAGGTAGCTCAGTTGGTTAGAGCGTCGGATTCATAACCCGGAGGTCCCGAGTTCAATTCTCGGTCTCGCTACGAACGAAGAAGGTTGTCTAATAAAATAGACGACCTTTTTTTTATGAAATAAAATAAAGGAGGATTCATATCAGTCGGCGGACTGACCCGAGTTCAATTCTCGGTCTCGCTACGAACGAAGAAGGTTGTCTAATAAAATAGACGACCTTTTTTTATGAAATAAAATAAAGGAGGATTCCTTGATAGGCTGCGGTGTTTTTATTATTATCTATAATTAAAAATTATTTATAAGTCATTACTATTTTCAAACTATTAAAAATTAAACTTGATAATCATAAAACCATGCTATATACCAGCCCTGAACCACAATAACATCAAAAAGATAAACCCCTAAAAATGAAAGTAATATCCAGCACGTATGCTTCTTTACCATGCTTGCTGAAATGTATAAAACAATAACTCCAATTATGAAAGCAGTAGTATGCATAACAAAAAAATGCAAATTAAAAACTACAGGTGTACAAACAAATGGTGCTGTTAGAAATACTAAGGAATGAATAAACAATTGAAAAGAAAAAATATTGGCAAAGGCAGCTAAACTTAAAACTAATTTATATTTTCCCTTTCGCTTTAACCATAAAGCAATGCTAATTGGTATTATTGATAAGAAAAAAGCCTGCAAAGCAATTAAAGTATCATTATTAATTTCCTTTAAATAATTATAAATATGTGGTGAGAAAGTGCGTGAATAAAAATGTCCCAGCAAATAAACTATTCCTACTATAAATGAGATGAGTAATTTAGTTAATAGTGACTTCACTTTAATTGCATTTAGGATTCAAATCTAACCATTTTAGCTTAAAAAACAATTATTTATCTTAATTTCACCCAACAATCAACAAATCATTTTTTCAATTATTAATATCTCGGATAAATACATGAGCAACAGCGATATAATATCAAACATACAAGATAAATTTAACGAATTATTTAACGGCAAAGCGCTTTTAATTGAGTCTCCTGGACGTATTAACCTCATAGGAGAACATACCGATTACAATGAGGGGTTTGTTATGCCTGCTGCTATCGACAAAAGTATTTTTCTTGCAATGGCAGAAAATCAGGAAGGTATTTTCCGATTCTATTCAACTGACTTTGGAGAAGAATATACAACCACTGAGATAACTAAGAATGTGGGAAATAAAAAGTGGGCTCTTTACCTAATGGGAGTTTTGGCGCAATTCCAAAAGGAAAAAGTTAAATTAAAAGGAATAAATTGTGTTTTTGGTGGAAACATTCCAATTGGTGCAGGGCTTTCTTCCTCGGCGGCTTTGGAATGTGGTTTTGCCTTCGGCCTGAATAAAATATTTAATGCCAATTTCCGCGATTCCGAACTGGTAAAAATGGCTCAACAAGCCGAGCATGAATATGCCGGTGTGATGTGTGGGATCATGGATCAATACGCATCGGTATTTGGAAAAAAAGAACAGGTTTTCAGTCTCGATTGTCGTACCCACGAACATTCATATTATCAATTGAGCATGAAAAATCATCTCATTGCTTTGGTTGATACAAAAGTCAAACATGAGTTGGCTTCCTCTGAATATAACCAGCGTAGAATAGAATGCGAAAAAGGTGTTTCTGTTTTACAAAAATATGACGAAGGGATTTCTTCCTTAAGGGATGTAAATTTAGATTTAATAAATGAGCACAAATCAGAATTTACTGAAACAGTTTACAAAAGATGCACTTATATAGTCAAAGAAAATCAAAGAGTTAATGAAGCATGTAATGCATTGGAAAACAACGATTATGATAAATTTGGCGACCTAATGTATCTATCCCATTCAGGACTAAAATCGGAATACGAAGTTAGTTGTAAAGAATTAGATATATTGGTCGACCTGACTCAAAACATGGATTTTGTTTTAGGCTCACGAATGATGGGAGGAGGATTTGGTGGCTGCACCATTAACCTCATCAAAAGTGAGTACAAGGAAAAATTTCAAGATCAAATTAGCCGAGAATATTTCTTACAGACAAAAATTAATCCTGAAGTATATTTTGTAAAACTTAGTGATGGAGTACGTAATATAGTCCAGAAAAAATAGTCAATAGTCATTGGTCACCATGCCTTCATTTCAGCAGGCACGTTGGTCAATGGTTAATCAATGTCTTCCAACATGAAATGCAGTTAGTGTGTATACGTCGCTAATCTTAACTTTTAATTTTTAGTTTTTAGCTATTAGTTGTTCACTTTTAGTTTTTCATTTTTAACTTTTAGTTTTTGATTTTTTAGCGCACTAGATGAACTTTAGGCACTTTTAACTCATACTTCAAAAATTCATAATTCAAAACTCATAACTCAACACTCTAATTCTTCATTATTCATTCTACACTATTCATTATACATTCCAATTATGCTCTCATTCTTAACTTCTCATCAAAAAAAAAATATCTTTGCAAAAATTTTATTATTCATGGCTTTAGTCAATACTTTTGAAAAAGAAGGTAATTTCCTGTTTAAGCACAGAGGCGAAATTCCCATAGTTTTATTTGTTGCTGCAATACCTGTAATTTATTTCACAGATATTAATTATTTAAACCATCAGTCACAAAATATCATAACTTATATTGCCATAGCACTTAGTTTTTTAG
The DNA here is from genome assembly GCA_002869365.1 of Marinilabiliales bacterium. Taxonomy (GTDB): domain Bacteria; phylum Bacteroidota; class Bacteroidia; order Bacteroidales; family F082; genus BM524. The sequence continues at coordinate 16,984 of PKTA01000039.1, forward strand.
GACTGGCTATCAGGTCAATATCCATTGCAACAACACCAAAAGGAACTAGTGGAAGAAACACCAAAGAGGGTCAGGTGGCAGAGAGTTTAAATACTACTGGCATTTATTCAACAGTAAGGCATCCACTTTATGTGGGAAACTATTTTATGTGGATAGGAATAGTGTTGTTTACTTTTAATTGGTCGTTTGTAATTATTGTAACACTTGCTTTCTGGCTCTATTACGAAAGGATTATGTACGCTGAAGAGAGATTTCTCGAAAGAAAATTCGGCGACACATATATGAACTGGGCAAACAACACCCCATCATTTATTCCATCTTTAAAAAATTACACAAAAAATACTGTTCCTTTTTCATTTGTAAGTATACTTAGAAGAGAATACTCAGGTGTATTGGCAACAGTTGTTGGTTTTGTGTTCATTTATGACCTGAGGATGTATTTTGAAAACAGTGGCTTTGAATTAGAAAGCACTGCTCATTATATATTATTGGCAGCGCTAATTATGGTAATGGTATTAAGAAGTTTAAAACACTACACTTCAGTTTTAAAGGAAGAAGGACGCTCATAAATAATGAAAAACCCCATAGTACATATTGCAGCCGCAACGGCCATGATGTTTTGGGGTATAACCTACGTTTGGTCGAAAATTGTTTTCGAAACATATACACCACTCACTACCGTTACAATAAGGTTATTCTTATCATCAATAATCCTTATTGGCTTTCTACTAATCATCAATCAATACGAAAAAATTGATAAAAAACATTATAAACTTCTTATAGTCAGTTCTATATTCAATCCGTTTTTATATTTCATTGGTGAATATTATGGCTTAAGTTTGGTTTCTGCAACAGTAAGTGCGGTAATTATTTCAACAATTCCCATATTCACACCTTTTGCTGCTAAGAGGTTCTTTAAAGAAAAACTAAGCATTCTAAATTCAGCGGGTTTAATAATTTCATTTTCAGGCGTTTTAATGCTTATTCTGAAAGATGATTATAGTCTGAATGCTTCAGGATTAGGAATTGGCCTATTGTTTTTGGCAGTATTTTCGGCAGTAATATATTCGGTAATGGTTAAAAAACTAACCAATCATTATTCACCATTAACAATAATAGCAAATCAAAATTTTATTGGTGCAATTATGTTCATTCCCTTATTCTTTTATTATGATTTTGAGGCATTTGTAAACATAACACCAAATATGATTACAATCTTATCCTTGATTATGCTAGCCATTTTTGGTTCATCGGTATGCTATGTTCTTTATGCATATGCCATTAAACATCTTGAGTTAACCAAGGCAAATATTTATACAAACCTGATACCCATTTTCGCAGCAATTACTTCTTATTTTTTCCTTGGGGAAGAATTTTATGCCATAAAAATTATTGGTATGATAACAGTAATAGTTGGTATTGTACTATCTCAACTAAAATTTAAAACATTTCTTAAACCTAAGATAAAACCTCCGGTAATCAATTAGTTATTATTATTCCCATATTAAATTGCTTATTACTATTATGATTTAAATCATATATTTTTGTAATTTTACTGGATATCATTTTCTTGGGCCTTGGAATTTCTGCAATTATAAAATTTAAGGAGATTTTAAGTTAGCAATGTTGTTTCATTAAAAATTTTAGTAATTTTTGCAGTATGAGAATTTTAGTGGTTGAAGACGAGGAAGGTATTGCAAGATTTGTCAAACAGGGTCTTGTTGAAGAATCCTATGCAGTAGATGTTGCTTATGACGGGAAAAAAGGTCTGGAACTGGCAATGAGTGGCGAATACGATTTATTACTTCTGGATTGGATGCTACCAGGCTTAAGCGGTATTGAAATATGCCGACAATTCAGAAAAGAATATTCTACACCCGTAATTTTTCTCACTGCAAAAGACACCGTCGACGAAACCATCTTCGGCCTTCAGACAGGTGCAAACGATTATATTAAAAAGCCCTTTCATTTTGACGAATTACTGGAAAGAGTCAGAGTGCAACTGCGTCCGAAAGAAACTTCCACAACCATTATATTAAGTGCCGGCGATATAGAATTAGATCAAAAATCACATAAAGTTACCAAATCGGGACGGGATGTAGAGTTAACTTTAAAAGAGTTTGCCTTACTTGAGTATTTACTTGTTAATAAGGGAAATGTTTGTCGCCGTACACGCATAATAGAAAGTGTTTGGGATATTCATTTTGAATACAACACAGGAGTTATAGACGTGAATATCAACTCCTTAAGAAACAAACTACAACTACAAAATAACGAACTGATAAAAACAGTACGTGGAATTGGTTATATCATTAACGATTAAAATTCCTTTCTAAACGAAACACTATGAAACTAAGTTTTAAAAACCGTATAGCATTTCAGTATTTGATAGCAACAGCAATAGTTGTAACTGTAGTATTTATAACTGTTTTTTTGCTTGTGGAAAATATCGTTTACGAAAATATCGACCATGATCTTTTATATGAGGCAAACAAACACACTACTGAAATTACATTTGTAGGTGATAGCATAAAATTCACCAATAAGGCAGAACTTGAAGAACGAGAACATCGTGAGCCTGAAGTAAATCCAATTTTTATTCAAATTGTAAACAATGCGGGAATATTAATGGATAAATCACCTAATTTAAAACAGCAATCGCTAATATTCGATAGTACACACAAAATTGGCACTCATTTTAATGCTCACCTAAATGGTAAGTTAATTCGTCAGGTTCAGATTTCACTAAAACAAAATTCGAAAACAAAAGGGTATGTATTGGCAGCAATTTCTATGAAAGCATCTAGTATGATACTCAACAGACTGGCAAAGGTTTTACTCATCTCCTTCCCTATTATTCTTATTGGATTATTTTTTATTTCTCAATTCCTTGCTGGAAAAAATATAATGCCAATTAGAAATATTATAGAAACCACAAAAAAAATCAGCGGAAGTAGTTTGGATAAAAGAGTCGAAACACCTCAGTCAAAGGATGAGTTATATGAGTTATCTGTTTCTATTAATAGTTTGCTAAAAAGGATACAGGATGCCTTCGACAGAGAACAGCAGTTTACTTCCGATGCGTCACATGAGTTAAGAACTCCTATTTCATCCATTCGTGGTAATCTGGAAGTCCTGATAAGAAAAAAAAGAAAACCAGAAGAATATAATGAAAGCATATCATATTGCCTGAATGAACTGGATACAATGTCCGACACCATCGACCAACTTTTATTGTTGGCACGACTGGAATCGCAATACTCCAGCAAACTAACTGACAAACAACCAATTGTATCGGTTATAAATGAAGTTTATCAGAAATACACTCATTTAATTGAGTCTAAAAAACTGAACTTTATTACCGACAATTATTGCAGTAATCCATTCTATGTTGCCTCATTTCATGCAAATCTTTTATTTGAAAATTTGCTAAGTAATGCCATAAAATATACGAATGAAAATGGAGAGATTAGTATAAAAATGAGGGATAATGCGGCTTCAGTAATTGTTGAAGTTACCGATAATGGAATTGGTATTGATGAGAAAGATGTAGATAAGATATTTACGCCTTTTTACCGCTCCAATCCACTACAGCACAAACATATTATTGGTAACGGATTAGGTTTATCCATTGCACAAAAAGCAGCAGATGCACTAAATGCTGAAATCTCGGTTTCAAGCAAACTTAATGAAGGAACAAGTTTCCTGATAATTTTAAGCAAATCTTAAGTTTCGCTTAAGGAAAGAGTTAGAAGCTCGGTATATTTTTGCGTTTTTAATTTACTAATTCTACAAAAACTATGATTGAAAAAATTATACGCTATAGCATCCACAACAAACTTATAGTACTACTATTCGTAGCGGGGATAGTTGGTTTTGGAATTTATTCCCTGATAAATTTACCCATAGGTGCTGTTCCTGACATTACCAACAATCAGGTTCAGGTTATAACCACTTCCCGCAACCTATCTACAGAGGATGTTGAGAAATTTCTTACTTATCCCGTGGAACTGGAAATGGCTAACCTCCCTGAGGTTAAAGAAATCCGATCTATTTCCAAATTCGGGCTATCTGTAGTAACTATAGTTTTTAACGATAATATCAATACTTTTCTGCCACGACAACTGATAGCTGAAAAGATAAAAAATGCGAAAGAGAAAATTCCTGATGGGTTTGGATCTCCTTTTATGGGTCCAATAACCACCGGTTTAGGAGAAATATATCAATATATTATAGATGTGGATTCCGCCTACAAAGACGATTACTCTCTTTCTGATTTAAGAACCTTACAAGATTGGGTAATTCGCCGTCAACTTTCGGGTATACCCGGAGTTATTGAGGTGAACACATGGGGCGGATATTTAAAACAGTACGAAGTTGCTGTAAATCCAAATCGCTTGAGAGCCATTAACCTTTCATTATCTGATATTTACAAAGCAATAGAAAAAAACAACAGCATAGCGGGTGGTGCATATATTGAAAAAACTAATCAATCGTATTTCATTCGTGGCGAAGGTTTAGTGTCGAGTTTGGAAGACATTGAAAATATTGTTATCGAAATCAGAAATGAAACGCCAATTTACATTAAGGATGTTGCAGAAGTTGGATTTGGACACGCCAATAGGTTTGGTGCAATTACAGCAAATGGAGAAGGAGAAAAGGTGTTAGGCCAGGTGATGATGCTGAAAGATGCAAATTCAAAAAAAGTTATAGAAGCAGTTAAAGAAAGAGTTGCTGAAATACAGGCTTCCTTGCCGGAAGGTGTTAGTATTAACCCTGTGTTAGATCGTAGCACATTAATTGGTAAAACAACCTTTACTATTATAGAGAACCTTACACTGGGCTGTTTAATAGTAATATTTGTTGTTGTTCTCCTAATGGGAAACCTGAGATCAGGCTTGGTTATTGCTTCGGTAATTCCTCTTAGTTTATTATTTGCACTTTCAATGATGTATATTTTTGGAATTGATGCAAACCTTATGAGTCTTGGTGCCATCGACTTTGGTATCATTATCGATGGAGCAGTAATCATTGTAGAATATATATCCTTTAAAATTACCTCTCAAAGTGAAAGACTAAAAAAGCTTAGCAAATCCGAAAGAAAAAATGTAATTAATAATATCACCTTCGAGAGCGCTTCAAAAATGATGAAATCTGCTGTTTTCGGGCAGTTAATTATCATAATTGTTTTTATTCCAATACTTTCTCTGGTAAATGTTGAGGGGAAGATGTTCCGCCCAATGGCTTTGGTATTTAGTTTTGCTCTCACAGGAGCCATGATCCTATGTTTTACTTATGTTCCGGTAATTTCTTCAATGTTTATAAAAGCCGGTAATCCGCATAAAAAAACAATTTCTTCGAGACTAATTACCTTCCTGGAGGAGAAATACAAACCTACAATGGCTTGGGCACTAAGAAAAAAAGGTCTTGTGGTTTCTTTGGCTGCTACCCTGCTGATTTTTACAATGATACTTTATAATACTATGGGGGGAGAATTTGTACCAACTCTTGATGAAGGCGATTTTGTTATACAACCGGTTCTTAAAACAGGAACCAGTTTGAGCAAAACCATAAAAACCATGACAGAAATTGAAAAGATAGTTAAAACATTCCCCGAAGTAGATCAGGTAGTAAGTCGTATTGGAGCAGCAGAAGTTCCCACCGATCCCATGTCGATGGAAGAATGTGACGTAATTATTACACTAAAAGATAAAAGCGACTGGGTAAGCGCTGACTCAAAAGATGAGCTGGCAAATAAAATTAAAGAGGCTCTTTCGGTTATTCCCGGTGTTGATTACGAATTTACTCAACCTATAGAGATGAGATTTAACGAACTTATTACAGGTGTTAGAGCCGACGTTGCAATAAAAGTATTCGGCCCCGACTTAGACATTCTTTATAATAAAGCACTTGAAATTCAGCGATTAATAAGTGACATAGAAGGAGCAGCCGATATTAGTGTAGAAAAAACAGCCGGGCTTCCTCAGATGACAGTGAAATACGACCGTAAAAAAGTTGCGAAATACGGGCTTAACATACAGGATTTGAATGATATAATAACCATTGGCTTTGCGGGAATGCCGGCAGGAACTGTATTTGAAGGTGAAAAACAATTCGATCTCGTGGTGAGGTTTAATAAGGAATATCGTAATAATATAGATAAACTTGCCAGCGCCAGTATAAAACTACCAAATGGAAATCAGGTTCCGCTCTCTGAATTTGCAGAAATAACTTATACCAAGGGCCCTGCAAAAATTTCACGCGACAATACAAAGAGAAGAATTGTAGTTGGTGTTAACGTAAGAAATCGTGACCTTGAATCAGTGGTTTTGGATATTCAGAAAAGAATTAAAGACAACATTAAGTTACCAACCGGATATTCAATAGATTACGGTGGCCAGTTTGAGAATCTAAAAACAGCAAGTAAACGTCTAAAAATAGCAGTACCTATCGCACTCTTATTAATTTTTGTTTTGCTTTATTTTGCCTTCAGTTCGGTAAAGGAAGCCCTTTTGATTTACAGTGCTATTCCTTTGGCATCAGTTGGTGGAGTTATGCTACTATTTATCAGAGGCATGCCCTTTAGTATATCTGCAGGTGTTGGTTTTATTGCACTCTTTGGTATAGCGGTGCTGAATGGTATCGTTCTTATTGAAGAGTTTAAAGAACTAAAAGCCAAAGGAATTACTAATATTAACAGGAGAATATTAATGGGAACTAAAAACCGTTTACGCCCTGTTTTACTTACTGCCTCTGCTGCTGCTTTAGGTTTCTTACCTATGGCTATTTCCACATCGGCAGGTGCCGAAGTACAACGTCCTTTAGCAACTGTTGTGGTTGGCGGACTTATTTCAGCAACATCACTTACACTTGTGGTTTTGCCTGTACTATATGCCATATTCGACAGAAGACCAAGGTCATATAAATTAAAAGGAAAGCACCTTATTGGTATTGCGTTAATATTAATTTCATTTCCTTTTGCTGCTAAAAGTCAGAAAGCAATTAATTTGAACGAAGCACTTGAAATTGCAACAGAAAACAATGCAGCATTAATGGCCTCTGGAGCCAGGGTTCAGCAATCGGAAGCACTTATTAAAACAGCATTTGATATCGACAAAACAGATGTTTATTTCAATTATGACCAGAATAATCTTGCTGAAAATTCGGCTCCATTAAATGTATTCGGCATTAGCCAGAAACTTGCATTTCCCGGAATTTATTCACAACAAAAAAACGTGCTTAGTCATCAGTCAAAATTATTGGATTATCAATATAAAATAGATGAAATTACTTTAAAAAAGCAGGTTTCTATAGCTTATAAGAAGGTTGTTTTCTGGACAATGATGAAAAGCCGATATCACTACCTCGACAGTTTATATCAGCAATTTTCATATGCTGCGAAACGAAAATACGAAGAAGGTGGAACAAATAAACTTGAGCATCTAACTGCAAGTGCTAAAAAGAAGGAAATCAGCGTTTTGCACGAACAAAGCAAGAAGGAATATGAAATGTCCTTAGTACAGTTCAATAAATGGCTTCAATCGGATACTATATATATAGTGGCCGACAAAAAACTAATTCCTAATATTCAAAAGGATATAAACTTTGAATATGCACCTTCATTGCTAATGAATTCTGAAAAAATAGGCCTGGCAAAATCTAAAATTAGTTTGGAGAAAAATAAATTTTTCCCAGATCTTATGGTAGATGTTTTCAGAGGTACTAATAATGCTGCCGGTGCAAAAGTATATAATGGCGTTCAGCTTGGCCTTGCTCTGCCAATAGCATTTGGAAAGAACAGAGCACAATTAAAAGCAGCTAAACTCCAACTATCTATTGCTGAATATGAATACAATAACTATAAATCTCAACTCAGCGCGAAGCAAAAAGAAATAAACCTTAAAATAAGTAAGTATAAAGAAACTATCGAATATTACAACCAATCGGGTAAGCAACTTATGGAAGAGATTCTGTTGAATGCCAATAAATCGTTTAAAAATGGAGAAATAAATTATTTGCAGTATATACAATTACTGGATAATGCAATAATGATAGAAATTAACTATCTCTCCAATTTAATAAACTACGATATTACTATCATCGAAAACAATTATTTAACTTACTAAAAAACAAAGACATGACAAAAATTAAATACACTCAAAATACTGACATTAAACATATTATGAAATATTTTATTGCTATAATTTTTGTATCATTTTTAGGCTCGTGTGGTACAAAAACAGAATCCCAAACAGAGGAACAGGATAACACTACCAACTTAATAACATTAAGTAAGGAGCAGTTTGATATGGGTAAAATAGAACTGGGAAAAATTAAAAAGGAAACCTTTCCTGAAATAGTGAATACCAATGGTATTTTTGGTGTTCCTCCCGAAAGAAAAGCCTCCGTAAGTGCATATTTCGCAGGCTATGTAAAAGATGTCAATATTCTTGAAGGTGAAAAAGTTGAAAAAGGACAGGTTTTATTTACATTGGAAAATCCCGACTATATCAATATTCAGCAAAACTTCCTGGAAACCAAAGCTCAACTCAAAAACCTTAAATCAGAATATAAACGTCAGGAGATACTTTATAAAGAAAATGTAAGTTCGAAAAAGAGCTTTCTAACTGCAGAAACTAATTATCTAACCACTGAAGCAAAGTATCAGTCGCTCCGTCAACAATTGAAAATGATGCATCTCGATCCTGATAATCTTACAGCGAAAAATATTAAAACAGTAATTAATGTTATATCTCCTATAGGTGGATATCTTACTGATATCAGGATTTCAAATGGTATTTTTCTTCCACCTACTGATGTGGCTCTTACAATAGTAAATACCGACCATTTACATTTGGAACTATCTGTATATGAGAAGAAATTGCATAATATTATAGAAGGTCAGGAAGTTAGATTTTCTCTTTTGGATCAGAAAGATAAAGAATATAAGGCAGAAATTATTCAGGTTGGCAAAAGTATTGACCCAGAAAAACGGACCATTAGTGTACATTCTCACCTCGAAAATGATAGTTTATTGAGTCTCTTTACTGTAGGAATGTATGTGGATGCAAGAATCTATGTCTCAAACGATACTTTGTTTGCTCTGCCAAATGAGGCTATTGTTGAGGTAGACGGAATATCATACGCTCTTTTATTGGATAAGTACGATAATGAGAATAAAATATTTTCATTCAAAAACATTAAACTAAAAACGGGTAGAAAAGGAGAATATTTCACTGAAATTCTCAACCATAATGATTTTAATGACGATTCTCAGTTTATGATAAATGGAGCATTTAATTTGATAAAAGACTAATCACTAAACTATACACTAACTAGTAACACCAACTCGTAACACACAACACTAGAATTTTTTCAATAAATTGCTATTGTACCTACAATAATTCTATTTTTGAGAAAAAAACTATGCATCTTAAAAATAAAAAAGTTATTGTGTTGGGTTGCGGATTGGTAGGAATGCCAATAGCCCTCGATTTAGCGGCAAATAACGAATATGAAGTAAGTGTTGCTGATATCGACAAGAGTAAACTTCAAAGTATTTCAAATAACAATATTAAAACAATAATTGCTGATTTAAGTTCAGAGCAAATTGTTGTCGACTTGCTTAAAGATTTTGATTTTGCTGTTAATGCAACACCCGGTTTCATGGGCTTCAAAACTCTTGAATACTGTATAAAAAGTAAAACCGACACCATCGACATTGCCTTTTACCCTGAAAATCCTGAGGACTTAAACCAATTAGCAATTGATAAAAATGTAAGAGTTATTTGTGATATCGGTGTTGCTCCGGGCATGAGCAATTTACTAAGTGGTTATGCCGCATCAAAACTCGACACTATTGATACTTTAAAGATATTTGTGGGCGGACTCCCAAAAGTCAGAACTCTGCCCTGGGAGTATAAGGCCGTATTTTCACCTACCGATGTTATAGAAGAGTATACCAGAACAGCCCGAATGGTTGAAAACGGTGAAATAGTTGAAAAACCTGCTCTCACAGAAATTGAACATTTGGAATTCGAAAATGTAGGCACACTGGAAGCTTTTAACAGCGATGGATTACGTTCTCTTTTATGGACAATAAAAGCAAAAAATATGTACGAGAAAACCCTGCGATATCCGGGTTATGCCTCAAAGATTAAACTATTGTCCGACAATGGGTTCTTCAATACAGAAAAGATCCAAACAAAAGAAGGCCTGATTTCTCCCCTTGAAATGACCAGCAGCATTTTATTTGACCAATGGAAATTAAAAGAAAATGAAGTAGATATAACAGTTATGAGAATAACTGCCACAGGTGATAAAGATGGCAAAAAAATGCGTCATAGTTTTGAGTTACATGATGAATACGATCCTATTAGCAAAGTACATTCCATGGCCAGGACAACCGGATATACTGCCTCTGTAGCCCTAAGAATGATTGATAATAAATTATATACCAAGTCAGGTGTTTGCTTCCCCGAATACCTCGGAAAAAATCAACAAATTGTCGATTTCATGCTTAGTGGATTAAAGGATCGAAATATTAATTATCATTATAAAATTGAAAATCTCTGATTTTTGAATTCTAAAGAAAAATTATCTTTACAAAAATATTATCTAAATAAACTGAAAATACCATCATAATTTATGAGTGAAAAAGTAAAGAAGTTTGGTTCCTTTGCAGGAGTTTTTACCCCTTCAATACTTACCATTCTTGGCGTAATAATGTATATGCGCCTGGGTTGGGTAACAGGTATTGCCGGATTATGGGGAACTCTAGCTATTATACTTTTGGCTCATGTGATATCCATAACAACAGGATTAAGCATATCATCGATAGCCACCGATAAAAAAATTGAAGCAGGTGGAATTTACTATTTACTTTCTCGATCCCTGGGTCTGCCAATGGGAGGGTCAATTGGTATAACACTATTTGTGGGAACTGCTCTTTCCATTTCATTGTATATAGTTGGTTTTACAGAGAATTTCCTTTCCATTGGATACATTCAGGAAGTCACAGGAATTTCACAAATGAGTATAAATGATATTAGAATTATTGGTTCCACGGTATTAATTATTCTTGTAATAATAGCATTTATAAGTACTAATGTTGCCATCAAATCTCAATTCTTCATCTTAGGAGCAATTGCATTATCATTAATTTCACTCATTATTGGTTTGATTATAAATCACAATCCACCAAGTGAGCCACAAGAAGTTATAACCCCATTCCGCGATTTTAGTTTTGGACAGGTATTCGCCATATTTTTTCCTGCCGTTACAGGATTTACGGCAGGTGTTGCCATGTCGGGTGATTTAAAAAATCCAAAAAAAGATATCCCCAGAGGAACTTTACTTTCTATTAGTGTTGGGCTTTTTATTTATGTTGCGTTGGCATTAACATTATATTTTTTCGTCGACCAACAAATGCTTGTAGAAGATTATAATGTAATTATGGCTCTGGCTTGGGTACCGGCACTAGTTATTGCAGGATTGTGGGGAGCAACATTATCGTCAGCATTGGGTGGTATTTTAGGTGGGCCAAGAATTATTCAAGCCATTGCGCAGGATAAAATAGTTCCGAAAATTTTAGGAAAAGGATACGGTGTAAACAACGAACCTCGTAATGCTCTTGTTTTTACTTTTATAATTTCGGAAATTGGAATATTAATTGGTGATTTAAACATAATTGCAGGAGTAGTAACCATGTTTTACCTTACTGCCTACGGCTTCATCAACCTTGCCTTTGCACTTGAAAAATGGGCCAGCACCGACTTTCGACCATCATTCAAAATATCTCTTTGGGTAGGAATAATTGGTTTTTTTGCAAGTTTCTTTATAATGTTTCAACTTGATGTAATTTCAATGTTCGGTGCATTAACAGTATTAGGCGTTGTTTACCACTTGATTAGCCGTAAACAGTTAAATCTTGAATTCGGTGATGTATGGCAGAGTGTAGGCTCTTCAGTACTTCGAAAATTACTTACAATGCTATCAAAATCCAACGACAACATAAGGAACTGGCGACCTAACATATTACTATTCAGTGGCGGAACATCAAGTAGGCCTTATCTTATTGAGTTTGGAAAATCCTTTGTGGGAAATTACGGTCTTATATCTAACTTTATTCTTGTTCTAAACAAAACATCTAAAGTGCTATTTCCCAAACACAAACAAGCACTTACCAAAGACGATGATTATGAAACAGAGGGCGTGTTTACCCGTCTTCAGGAATGTAATAATGTTTATAAGGGAATAGAAAGTATTGCAGCAACTTATGGTTTTTCCGGCGTTGAGCCTAATACAGTTATATTGGGTTGGGGAAGAGAAACTGAAGATCCTTATGGGTTCGCTAAAATGTATAAGCATTTATGCGATCTCGATTTGAATATAGTAATGTTGGATTACGATAAAGATAAAAAATTCGGTGACTACAAAAATATAGATATCTGGTGGCGTGGAGGCTCAAATAACGGAAATCTAATTCTTTCGCTGATAAAACATCTTAGAACTTCATATAATTGGCGTCATGCTAATATTAGAATACTGTTGATAAATTATAAGAATACACAAAAGAATAAAATCCATACTGAAGCAAAAGAAGCTCTTGCAAAAATGAGGATGGACGCTGAGGTCAAAATCATAAATAACCAAAAAGACCGATTGCCTGTAAATCAGATTATTAAACACGAATCAGAAAATGCAGATTTGATTTTCCTTGGTCTTGCTGAAGTAACCGAAGGCAAAGAAGAAGAGTTTATTGAAAGAGCCGACAGTTTGTATCAGGATTTAGGTACCATTGCTTTGGTTAAAGCATCCTCTTATTTTGAAGAAATGTATATTGGTGTCTAGTTTGCAGTTTTATTTTTATTTAGAGGATTATTGCTGTACTTTTGTATCATAAACCAAACAACATGCTATGGCGTTAAAAGTTATTGAAGTCGACAGCAATAAACGAATAAAGCAATTTGTAGATTTTGCTTTTAATCTTTATAAAAAATCTGAAAACTGGGTTCCTCCTATAAAAAAAGATGAAATATTTTCTTTGAGTAAGGATAAAAATCCTGCCTATGAATTTTGTGAAGCAGCATATTGGATGGTAGAAAAAAATGGCAAAATTGCAGGACGCATAGGTGCAATAATTAACCATCATTACAACGAGAAAACAAATAAAAAATATGGCCGCATAAACCGCCCAGAATTTATTGATGACAAAGAAGTTAGCGACAAACTATTCGACCTTGCCGAAACCTGGTTGAAAGATAAAGGCATGGAATTAGTTCATGGACCCTTAGGATTTACCAATATCGATCAACAGGGCTTGTTGATAGAGGGATTTGAATATTTACCATCCATAGCTTCTGTTCATAATAAAGAGTATTACCAGAGTCATTTTGAAAGATTGGGATACGAAAAAGAAAATGATTGGGTCGAATTCAAACTTACCTTGGGTGATGCTGCCATGAAAAAAGGAATTCGCGGAGCAGCATTGATAAAGAAAAGGTATGGATTCGAATCAATTAGTTTTAAAAACAGTGATGAACTTAAGAAATACAGTCATATAGTTTTTGAAATCCTTAATGATGCATTTAAGGAACTCCCTTATACCGTGCCTTTTACCGACAAAATGATTGAAGCCTCAACAAAGAAATACTTCTCAATACTAAATCCAAAATTTGTAAAGATTGTAAAAAAAGATGATGAGGTAATTGGATTTTTCGTAGGTCTCCCCTCTTTATCTAAAGCCATGAAAAAGGCTAATGGTAAGGTATTTCCCTTTGGCATTATCCCAATAATGAAAGCCCTTAAAAAACCGGAGGTTATCGATATGTTACTTACCGGAGTGAGAGATGAATATCAAAGCAGCGGAGTTGCAGTTATTCTTATTGCGGCATTACAGGAGGAAATGCTAAAAGCAGGTATCAATCAACTGGAAACTACCGGCGTTTTCGAAATTAACCATAATGTTATCTCCAACTGGAAAAACTACGATCATATTCAACATAAACGCAGGAGGTGTTTTGTAAAACCTCTTTAGTTAATTGTTATCAGGTTATCATCGTTATCGAGTTTTCATTGTTGTCGTTGTTGTCAAGTTATAGTCGTTATTGTCGTTGTCATTGTTGTTATTGTTGTCATTGTTTTCGTTGTGACTTTATATAAACAACCCTTTCCAACCTTTCCAACCTTTTCCACCTTTCCAACCCTTCCAACCTTTCCCTATAATTATTCTAAATTTACAACGTTTGCAGAGCCACCTGCTTAATTGCCTAATTTTGCGTTTTTAATTTAACAGTAAAAGAGGTAAAAGATGATTTCAAAACAACTTACCCATCCAAATAGCATAGTAGTAGTAGGAGGTTCCAACGATTTAGACAAACCGGGAGGAAAAGTCCTGAAAAATTTAGTCGATGGAAAATTTAATGGAAAACTATATGTAGCAAATCCTAAATCAGATGAAATTCAGGGGATTAAAAGTTATCGTGATTTAAATGATATGCCTGATGCTGATCTGGCAATAATTGCTATAGCGGCAAAATACACTCTTCAAACAATCGAATTTCTTACACAAAAGAAAAATACCAAAGCATTTATTATTCTTTCAGCAGGATTTAGTGAAGAAAGTCACGAGGGAAAAATACTGGAAGATAAAATCGTAAATGCAATAAACAAAGTTAGCGGATCCCTTATAGGCCCTAACTGTGTTGGAATATTAACACCTCAGCATCATAGTGTTTTTACTTATCCTATTCCAAAATTAGATAAGCACGGATGCGACTTTGTGAGTGGTTCTGGAGCAACAGCATGTTTTATTATGGAAGCAGGAATCCCTAAAGGTTTAAAGTTTGCGAATGTTTATTCCGTTGGTAATTCTGCTCAAATGGGCGTGGAAGAAATTATCAAACATATGGATGAAAATTTCGATCCGGAGAATGATCCAAAGGTAAAACTGCTCTATCTGGAGACGATTAATCATCCGCAGATGTTGCTAAAACATGCTAAGTCTTTAATAAAAAAAGGCTGTCGTATTGCTGCAGTTAAAGCCGGGACTTCTGAAGCTGGAAGCAGGGCCGCCTCTTCACATACCGGAGCTCTTGCTTCTTCAGATATGGCTGCTGATGCATTGTTTAAAAAAGCAGGAATCGTAAGATGTTACGGACGTGAAGATTTGATAAGTGTGGCTTCAGTTTTTATGAAACCTGAACTGAAAGGCAAAAACATAGCTATTATTACACATGCCGGCGGTCCGGCAGTTATGCTAACTGACTCATTATCAAACGGCGGACTTAAAGTTCCTGAAATTAAAGGCAAAGCCGCAGAAAAACTTAAAGAAGAACTCTTCCCCGGTTCATCAATAGCAAATCCAATCGACTTTTTAGCAACAGGAACAGGAGAACAACTGGGCAGAATTATCGACTATTGTAATAATGATTTCGATGAAATTGATGCAATGGTTGTTATTTTTGGAACTCCCGGTCTCACAGAAATATTCGACGTTTATAAAATACTCGATGAGAAAATAAAAGCGGGAGGAAAACCTATTTTCCCAGTTTTACCATCAACACTTACTGCAAAAAAAGAGGTTGAATATTTTGTAAATCTTGATAATACATTCTTCCCGGATGAAGTTACACTTGGAAATGCTCTGGCAAGAATATATGGCAAAAACAACAGCATTTATAATGATGACTCAGAGAGTATAAATATTGATGTACTAAGCATAAGAAAGATAGTTGATGAGTCGCAGGATGGATATTTAGCTCCCGAAAAGATTCAGCAACTTTTGGATGCCGCAGGAATACCAAGGGCAAAAGAAGTTACTCTTTCAAATGTTGGATATTTGAGCGATGCTCTTAAACAAGTTGGTTTCCCATTGGTAATGAAAGTAGTAGGCCCGGTGCATAAATCAGATGTAGGAGGTGTAAAATTAAATATCAAAACGGCAGAGGAAGCGACTTCCGAATTCCAACGAATGATGAATATTGATGACGCTACTGCTGTTTTGCTTCAGCCAATGCTTAGCGGAACTGAAATTTTTGCTGGCCTGAAACGAGAAGATAAATTTGGGCATTTAGTTTTATTTGGTCTTGGCGGCATCTTTATTGAGGTTTTTAAAGATGTTAGAACAGTACTGTCACCTGTTAGTTTCGAAGAAGCTAAAGCAGAAATAAAGGAACTTAAAAGTTATAAAATTATTGAAGGTATAAGAGGTCAGGAAGGAATTAATCAGGATGAATTTGCAAATATCGTTCAGAGATTGTCACTTCTTGCTAAAGCAGCACCTGAAATTGCCGAGATGGATATTAATCCCTTATTAGGAACCAAAGACAAAATTATTGCTGTTGACGCACGTATAAGAATCGAGAAATGATAAAAAAACAAGATTACCTTTTTATATGTGCATTATTAATATTGTTTCTCCCTTTTTTCCTTTGGGAAGACCTGATGCAATATTATCGACAGTTCAATGCTGAACATGGCATAATAACATCATTTTTAAAGTTTTCAATACTGGCCACTACCGGAGAATTAATCGGATTGAGGATTAAAACAGGTAAATATTATAAACAAGGTTTTGGTGTAATACCTCGAATGATTGTATGGGGATTTCTGGGGATAAGTATAAAAATGTCTTTTGTGATTTTCGCTTCAGGAACTCCGGTGCTTTTGGATTATCTGGGCATGGAAAATTCAGCCAATACCCTCCAGGGTGCATTCAATCTAAACAAACTATTTATTTCTTTCTGTATCAGCCTGTTTCTGAATGTAATTTTTGCTCCGGTTATGATGACTTTTCATAAGATAACTGATGTTCATATAGTTAGTAATTCAGGCACAATAAAAGGCTTTTTTACTCCAATAAAATTCAGAGAAATTTTTGTAAATTTGAACTGGAATGTACAGTGGAATTTTGTTTTCAAGAAGACTATTCCATTGTTTTGGATTCCGGCACATACAATTACCTTTTTATTACCTGCTGATTTTCAGGTACTTTTTGCAGCAATTTTGGGTATAGCACTGGGAATAATTTTGGCTATAGCCGACTTTACATAACGACAATAATGTGAAAATTAAATATAAATATCATGACAAATACACCTATAGATTTTAGTATAGTAAGCCAACTGATAAAAGATAGTGGCTTATCATCAGTTGGCAGAGCATCCATTAGAGAAATAAAAAAACTTATTGATAATATAGAAGAGGCTACAGGCGAGAAGTTTATTCGCATGGAAATGGGTATTCCCGGCTTACCTCCTGTTAAAGCAGGTGTAGATGCACAAATAAAAGCATTGCAGGATGGTGTTGCTGCAATATATCCGGATATTATGGGTATTAAGCCTCTAAAGCAGGAGATATCCAAATTTGTAAAACTATTCATGAATATTGATGTTTCTCCTAACGGCTGTATTCCCACTGTAGGTTCAATGCAGGGTGGATTTGCTGCATTTTTAGCATGCAGCCGATTACATAAGGAAAGAGATACCACCCTTTTTATTGATCCGGGTTTCCCCGTACATAAAATGCAACATAGGGTGCTAGGACTTAAATTTGAGAGTTTTGATGTATATAATTATCGTGGAGAAAAATTACGTGAAAAACTCGAATCTTATTTTAAATCCGGAAAGATACATTCGGTACTTTATTCCAACCCAAATAACCCATCATGGATTTGCTTTACCGATGATGAACTTAAGATAATTGGAGAACTAGCCACAAAATATGATATAGTAATAATGGAAGACCTTGCTTATTTCGGCATGGATTTCCGTAAAGATTATTCGAAACCTGGTGAGGCTCCCTATCAACCATCAGTTGCTAACTATACCGATAATTATATTCTTTTTATTTCCAGTTCAAAAGTATTTAGTTATGCAGGTGAGAGGATAGGAATGATGGTTATCTCAGATAATTTATACACTTCCAGATATGAGGATCTCAAAGAATTTTATCCTCGTGATGAATTTGGATATGCAATGATTTTCGGTACTCTTTACCCATTGAGTTCAGGAACATCCCATTCGGCCCAATACGGACTTTTAGGAGTGTTAAAAGCCTCAAATTCAGGAGAATTTAACTTTGTTGATTACGTTAAAGACTATGGTGTAAAGGCTCATGAAATGAAAGAAATCTTTTTAAAATATGGATTTGAAATTGTCTATGATACCGATATAGATCAACCCATAGCCGATGGATTTTATTTTACATTTTCATATCCGGGCTTAGATGCAGAACAATTGCTCGACAAACTTGTTTACTACGGCATTAGTGCTATTTCATTACTTATAACAGGTAGTGAGCGCACAGAAGGAATAAGAGCCTGTACGAGCCTTGTAAGCCATAGTCAAATGCCTGACCTGGATGCAAGACTTAAGCAATTTCATGAAGATTATCCAATTAACTAAAGGTGAACTAACTTGGAAATTGTAATTTCACTTCCTGAATAAATTCTCAGGAAGTAAATTCCTTTGGGTTTATCGGAAATATTAACTACCGCTTTATTAGTTGTAATTGTTGTTTGAGAATTGATTTTCTCTCCTAAATTATTGTACAATTCAATTTTATCTATTTCTATTCCCATTACAGTAAATAATCCACTTGAAGATGGATTAGGGAAAATGTGGTTTTCTAATTTTTCATTTTCCTCAACCCCCACTCCACTCACATAAACACCTAAATACAAAGTATCGCTACTGCATATTTCATTTTTTACGGCATAGGTTGTAAGTTTTGCATTACCCGGAACTTGCCATTGAACTGTAACATTTGAGAGATATGTTGTATCCTTGAGTACTCCATTTACCACATCCCAATAGTAAACTGCATTATCTATTTGATTTGCATAATAGTCCTGAAAACTGAGTTCAACAACCAAGTCAGGACCTTCAATGGCCTCTAAAACCGGAACGTCAAAAACACTTAGACTAAGTTGTTTAAGGCTATCGAGTCCACATTTACTTTCATAAGAATCATTATAAACGCCGTCCTCAGAATAATAATTACCCGACCAAAAAACACTGTCGCCTTGGCAAATCTTCAAATCATCTTTAGTAAAGAAAGTTTCACAATAATCGAGCATCCATACATCAGTATTGCCAATTGAATTTTCTACGTCAAAATCAAAAGAATCAGTATTATTGGCTGTAAGGTAGTTTGCGTTTTCTGCGTATACTATTTTGGTACAACTCTCCACTCCACTACCACCAAAAGTTTTTTGCCAGTTCATAATGCCATTCTGATAAATTTTAAGCATCCAAACATCAGACCTACCTTTATTTTCAGTAATATTTCCATCAAAAGAATAAGTTGTTCCCCCAATAAGATAACCATCATCAGTAACCAACATATCTTTTGGGGCATCATTTTTAGAACCACCATAAGACCTTTGCCACATAAGTTCACATGATTTATTCACCTCCAAGATCCAGAAATCATTCATACCGAAAAGTTTAGTAATATCACCATCCTCAGATCGGGTTAATGAAGTAATTATAAGATTATTGGTATGCGATTGTTTTATAATCTTGCCATCATCACTATCAGAGCCTCCAAAAGTTTTCTCGTTTAACAACTCACCTTCATCGTTGGTTTTTATTAACCAAACATCCTTATCACCATGATTAAAACTTACATCCCCATCAACAGATTTTGTTCCTCCAACTATAAAAATATCATCATTTTCATCAACATAAAAACCACCAAAGTATTCATTATCAGAACCTCCATATGTTTCATCCCATATAATATTACCTTCGTTATCGATTTCAAAAAGCCAAATATCGCTCATACCATTATTCTGTTCGATGTCGATATCAGTAGAATTTGTAGTGCCTGCAATAAGAAAATTTCCATTTTCCTTATGCCATATATCCAGTCCGTTATCGGAGCCGCTTCCGCCATAATTTTTATGCCAAAGCAATTTACCTGCAAAATTAAATTGAGCGAACCAAACATCGAAAGAACCATGATTATTTGAATACTCTCCTTCCTTAGAAGAACTCGATCCAATCACATAAAAACCATCTTCATTATCCGGAATTATTTGAGAAGGCCGCTCCACTCCTTCCCCACCATAATTTTTCTGCCAATCAATTTCACCATCAGGAAATATTTTTATTATCATATAATCCATTGAAGATGTGTCGGATTCGGTATCAGCCAATACTATATAACCTCCATCATTCAAGGGTAAAATTGAATATGAAAAATTGTGAAATTCATTGCCCAAAGTTTGTTGTGTGCTTATTTCAGCATTCTGAGCGCTTATTTTCAAAACAAGAATAAATGATATGACTAATGTTAAATACTGCTTAAAATTCATGGTTTAGCTTTACGACATAAAAATAGACAAATAATGTATTTAAATAGTTGGATGTGTTAAAATTTAAAGTGCTGTTTAATTCACAAAAAAAAACCCCAGCCATAATAAAACAGCATGGGGTTTCAAAAGAACAACCGGATAAGGGTCTATCTTAATTTTATAAACTTCTTATAAGAACTAATACCATCCGATGGTGTTATATTCAGGATATATAATCCTTCATGAAGTTTTGCGGTTTTTAACTCAAGACGAGTTTCACCAGCCTTCATAGTTTTATTTTCAACTGAAACTACTTGCCCCATTTGATTTAGAATTTCAACTCTCAGGCTAGTTACTTCTTTCAAACTAATATTTATATATGCATTTTGCGAAACCGGGTTAGGAGTAATATTTCCTAAACTCTCAATAATTGCCGACTGATTATCAATACCAAGAGCAGCCTCTCCATTTGCAACAACAATACTTATTGAAGCGTCTGGATTTTCGGCTGTTAAGGTAATATAAGCGGGAATAGTTTCAACTCCAACTATTTCAGTATAAACCACATAAGTTCCATAAGCCAGATCAGAAAAATTGAAGTTTCCATTATCATCTGTTCTTAAATATGTTAAAGGATTACCATTTTCACTCAGGAGTAAAATTTCCACATCCGACATTAATCCTCTGCTTTCGCCTGCACTAACAACTCCTACAATATTACCATTTGCCGAATTTGTAGTGTTGCTATCGGCTATCATATACACATCATAAGAAAATCCTGTTGGGAATGGAAATACGGGATATGCATTCTCCCAATTTAAAGCACTGTAATGATATGTAGGTACATAATCACCATAATATGCAGAGGCATTTGTTAATTCAGCCTGAACGAAATAAATGCAATTTTCAATTGGAACCTCATCGAATTGGTAGTAACCATAATCATCAATTTGAGTGGTTGCAAAATTCACTAAGTTTTGTCCAAGAGTATCAAAAGTTATAAGGTTTACATTGGCATAATCAGCATTTAAACTATCCTCCAGATAAATATTTCCATAAACAGAGAATGTAAATTCTGTTCCTACCCAAACCATTTCATTATAAATTGAACTACAGTTTGAGTTCCCTGATGTAGCTATAAGTTCAACATTATAAATTCCTGCTTCAGTATATGTATGTTCTACATATTGTCCAACGGCTGATTCACCATCGCCAAAATTCCAACTAAATATTGTGCTATCACCTGTTACTGATGAAAATCCTGTATAATCTACTGTAAGATCATTAATTTGATATTCAAACCATGCAAAGCAATCTTCAATGGTATCATTAAAAACAAATACTTCTTCACAATAAGTACTCTCACATGTAGGAGATGAAACACTTAGGCATACCTGGTAGATTCCTCCCTCGGTATATGAATGAAGAGGATTTTGTTCATTACTTGAACTTCCATCGCCAAAATCCCATACCCAATCGGTTGGATTTCCCCAGGAATTATCCAAAAATTGAATGTCGAGACCTCCATTTATAGGATCTCCTTCAGGATAATAATAAAACGCCGCCTGGCATTCATTCTCCCAGTCAATAACATTAACCATTGAGCAAAAATCACTCTGGCATGTATCCCCAGTAATATCATCAATGCTGGTAATAGTTAAACATACTTCATAATCACCGAATGCCTGATAAGTATGTATAGGGTTTTGTTCATTTGATGCTGTTCCATCACCAAAATCCCACGTCCAGGAAGAAGGTATAGTACCATTACTACCCATGCTTAAATCCACAAAGTTTATGGTATTATAATCGCTTGAATCAGCAAAATAAAAATACATTGCAGCACATTCTCCGGGCCATATTGTATCGTTACCTACGTAAACAGGCATAACGATAACACTTGAACAATCGTTACTATCTGATGACATTGCTAAAGAAACCATATATTCTCCTTCTGCTGCAAAAGTGTGTACAGGGTTTTGCTCAGATGATGCAGTACCATCACCAAAATCCCATGACCAGGTATCAGGATTTCCCATGGAGAGGTTAATGAATTCCAGTGTTAGTGGAATATCTGTAGGCTGATAAGTAAACATGGCTTCACATTCACCAGGAATTATTGTATCGGTACTAACAAAAACCGGCATTGTAATTATACTGGAACAACTGTTGCTATCAGAAAATATTTCAAGAGTAACTGCATATTCTCCCTCCTCTGCAAAAGTATGCTCAGGGTTTTGTTCAGAAGAACTTCCTCCATCACCAAAATCCCAATTCCAGGTATTAGGACTACCCATAGAAAAATCGACAAAAGCCAATGAAAGTGGATTTTCAGTATACTGCCAGCCAAACATAGCTTCACAATCACCTCCTCCGGACGGATCAGTACAAACAACGAAACTAAATGTAAGGTTATTATTATTCTCAGAATAGGCAGCTGACTCACTTAAAATATTGCCATCACAATTGAAAGTTTCAACAAAAACCACTCCTTCTTCATTTGGAAGAATTGGTACTACATCTTCAAAATAACCATTGGGGTCAGTTAAAACAGAGTTGAAATAAGAAAAAGTAGAGTCTCCCGTTTGTATTGGTATCATAATGTTTACCATTTGCTGACCAACAGGGGCTCCTCCATTATCATCCGTTACATAACCGTTTACGTTTAGGTTATACCCCTGACTCATAACAGCAAGGCTAACTAAACCCATTAGTAAACTTAAAATAATTTTTTTCATGACTTAAATAATTTAATTAAACATTTATTTATTTACCCCAATCGTAATGTTCTTATTAGTTAGACAACAAAATAATTAATGGTTGCCCGCATTTTCAATTTAATTTTCAAAAAATTAATTTTTTAATTAATTAATTGATTTACCTTTTGTTATGGATTAATTTTCCACTACTTATTAGTGTGCCATCATAGGTTTTAATGCGATATAAAATTATAGCATTTGATATATTTTCTAAATTTATTTTTATATCACTGTATTCCTTATTGAGAGGCAATTTGTAGTTATTAATACTTCTGCCTAAAATGTCTACCAATTCTATTTCAATATCTTGCTCAATTGTTGTATAAACTTTGAAATTAACGAAGTCGGTTACGGGATTTGGAAATACATTATCAAGAACAATTCCTGTTTCTGAAATTTCATTCTCTTCAACTCCTACAAAGGCATTACAATTTATCTGCAAAATATGACTATCAGAATATGGCTGACTATCATCTAATTGAACAAATTCAGTTGAAGACAGTTTACCACTTACTTCGGCTTCTATTCTGTATAAACCAGTTGGCAGTGATAAAAATTCAAATTCACCCTCTGAATTTGTTTTAACATATGCCACATATTCGTTGTTATAAAATAACTTAATAATCCTGTTTGAAACATCTTCTGAATCACATCCCTGTCCTGAAATTAAGTTTCCTGAAATGGATCCTATACCTGCATCTATATCCGTTAACTTTTTTAAATTTACATTTACTTCAAACTGCTCGTTATTATTTAATAAAAAAGTATTGGCGGCTCGCCAGTCACTTTGGTTTTTATAATAAGAAGGAGCATAAAAATCATAATCCTTAGATTCAGGTTCCAAATCAAATCTTAATAAATATTCCCCTTCGGGCTTTTGAACAAACCAATAGTAACCATATTTCCAGAATTCCCTCTTATCCATATACTCCCATTTATTTTCCAATCTTCGATACAGATATGCAGTTGCAAAATTTGAACTATCGTTTTCCTCTATATTAATAGTAAAACCATCAATAAATACCTGACCTCCAAAGTTATAATATGAAGGTGTTGTTATTTGATTGCAAACAGTACCATCACAAAATCCTGAAGGATTATTTGAAATAGCGGTCAAACAAACAGTATAAGTGCCTGGTGAGTCATAAACATGTACAGGATTACTTTCGTTTGAAAATTCACCATCGCCAAAATCCCATAGCCAATCAGTAATACCCTCAGAAGATGCATCATTAAAGATATAAGTATATGGTGTATTATTTATTGTATCTAGATGATAATTAAAATCTACAATACAGTTTACCGAATCAAAAACAGATATTTGTTTAACAATAATCTCATTGCATTCATCTTGATTACTCATTACTGATAGGATTGCACTGTATACTCCATCAGTTGCATAAGTATGAACCGGGTTTGTTTCTTGAGAAAAATTGCCATCACCAAAATCCCAAAACCAATAATCGATGTTGGGAGACGACATATCTGTAAAAAATACTTGTTTATTATTGTCTTCTGATAATTCATAAGTGAAATCAGCATAACATAAAGTTGTGTCATTTACATCTACAAATACCGGCTGACTTATTGATGATTCACAACCATTTATGCTATCATGTATGGTAAGACTAACTAAATATTCACCAGCTGCATCATAAATATGCACTGGATTTTCTTCAATTGAAATATTACCATCTCCAAAATCCCATATTGATGATGTATAGTTACCTAAAGAAACATTAAGGAAGTTTAGTTTATTATAATTGATGTTATCAGGATAATACACAAACATAGCATCACATGAATTATCAGTGGTGCAAATGGTAAAATTTGCATTATTTTCTGCTTGGGGGGGAGTGAAATCCTGAAAAAGAAACTCTCCCATACAATCAAACAGTCCAACAGTAATAGTTTGAGTTATTGGATCTAAAAAAACTGAATCGCTGTAAAATCCATTTTCATTTGTAAGAGTTATTACATTAACACCTTGATTATCTGTAATCATAACCTCATAAAATGGAACTTCTAATGAGTCGCCCTGCGACACAACATTACCTGTAAAATGATACCATGACTGGCCTTGAGTAATGTTTGCATACAACAGAAACATTATAAATAGCGACATATATTTTATATAATTTTTCATTTGCCTTATTTTATCCATTGCGATTAAAAATCATAATAAATACCAAACCTTATACCCATTGAATAAGGTTTAGTTGAAGAAACATCAACGGCTGGTTTATAGATAGAGTTTAAATACTTAGTAAATTCCGGCACAACAGATATTGAAACCGAATTTAGTATTTTATAATTCATCTTTAAACCTAAAACCCATTGGTAGTTAAAGTTAGTTCTAAGAGGAGTTTTATCTTCCATATTCAACAATGTTGATTCAGGAATATAGAAATTTGCAGTCGGAGATTTACTACTTATTAGTTTCGAGAAAATAACTCCCGATTCAATTGAAATATTCAACTTTTCAAAAGTTTTAATTCGATAACCTATCTTTATTGGAACATTTAAATAGTCATAATAAAATAGTGGCGATTGTGTTTTAATATGCTCTAAACTATCATAAACCGTTGTTTTAGCAGTTTTATAAGTAATTTCATCAGGATTTAAAGGGTTGATTTCAAACGACAAAACTTTATTGTAATAGCCTATACTGTCATTGGTTTTATAATAGTAATTATATATCCCACGCTCTTTAACTTTCTGATATCCAACACCACTCTGAATATAGAAATCTTTAATTACTATACCAAATTCAGCATCCACTGTATAAGTAAATTGATCGGTTGTATTTGGGTAATACATAATGGCGGCTTTAGCGGAAATAGCAGAATAAGTATGTAAACTTTGTCTTTTAAACAAATAGTCCTGCAAGTCCATTTTATTATCTAATAAACTATAATCAGCAGTAGCAATATCATAAATACTTGATGGTTTAATGAAATTTATAATACTAACATTATTTATTTCCTGATTATCTTCAATTTCATTATTCACATCAGTTTGATTATTTGTATTTTCAAACAAAACACTTCTGTCAGTTTTATCTATGTTAGATATTATTAAATTAGTTTCAACTGTATTATTATTTTTAAAATCAATATTGTTTACAATATTATCATTTATATTATGCTCATTTTCAGTTAATTGATCAGTTGTTATATCATCAATCTGCGTATTAATAATCGGTTTATTGTTAGAATTAACTTCTTTATTTACAATAACTTTGTCCTTTGAAGGAGATTTATCTCCGCCAATAAAATACCATATTGCCGATCCTGTAAGCAGTAATAGTAAGACTAATGCAGCAAGCCTGCGATAATTAAATGATTTGTCAACAATAGTGCCTTTCCCCACTTCATTAATTATCCCTGACCATACTTTATCGGAAGGGTTCGGATTAAAGCCCGAAGCGCTTTCCTTAAAAACATGATCAATATTTTTATACTCTTTCATAACAATTAAATTTTGTTTTGAATTTGTTTACCGTATTTTTCCATAAGAAGTTCTCTAAGTGTCCTTCTAGCTTTAAATAGTTGCGATTTAGATGTATTCTCAGAAACATTCAGTTCCTCTGCAATTTCTTTATGAGTTAAGCCATCAAGCACATACATATTAAAAACCATTTTATATCCTTCAGGAAGTTGTTGTAATAACATTAATATTTGCTCATAACCTACTCCATCCTCAACAAAAACCTTTTCACTCAAACTCGTTTCATCAACTTTATCATGAATATTATCATCATATTCATCTTGAAAGGAATGCTTTAAATTTGCATTATAATGATTTATTGCTGTATTAACCATAACTCTTCTCAACCAACCTTCAAATGAACCACTACCTTTATAATATTTAATTTTTCTAAACACTTTTACAAATCCTTCCTGAAGTATATCTTCAGCATCAGCCATCTTTTTACTATACCTATAACATACAGCAAGCATAGGCGATGCATATAATTCATACAACTTCCTAAACTCCTCTTGCTTTCCAGCCTTACACCCATCTATTATCCGATTGATTGGATCCATAAAGACTCTTCTTGTATAATTTGACAGCACTTTTTGCTTGTGGTTGCCTGAACTTACTAAATAATAGCAATTTGATAAAAAAAGTACTATTTTTGTATTTGATTAAATTGTCGCTGCATTTTTAGAAGGTTCTCCATAAAATTAAAAATTATCTAAATGACTACTGCCCCGGAAACATCAAAAGGAATAAAAAATTTCATTAATAAACTCGCAAAACCTTCTGTGATATTACAAAACGGAACAATAATTTATTATTCATCAATACTTCCCGATTTTCTTGATATAGAAGAAACCACTTTAAAAAACAGCAAGTTTACAGATTATTTTAAACTTAATGAAACAGAAACCATTAGCCCAAAGCAATATAATTCGTTTGTTGGTGGAGAAACTGTTGAAGAGGCGCATAAGGAAGTGCTACTGACGTATATAAACCGTAGTGGCAAATCAGTAAGTTTAAGTTCACGAATTTTTAACTTTGAGGATGAAAGCAATAGCTTTGTAGCTGCTCTGTTTTCCGTGGATAATACTTTTAATAAACTTAAAATAAAAGTTAGTGAATTAGAGAGGCAAAATGCAATGAAAACTGCTTTCGTTGCAAATATGTCACATGAAATACGAACGCCTCTTAATTCCATAATAGGTTTTTCAGAACTCTTGCTGGAAGAAGATAATACTCCTGAAGAAGATGTTCTTTACAGAAAGATGATTAGTTCATCAGGCAGGTCATTAATGCAACTTATTGAAGATATAATTGATATTTCAAAAATTGAATCCGGTCAGCTGAAAATCAGCAAATCAGAACTCGAATTAAATTCCTTTATGGATGAAATATTATTTAATTTCAAGCAGGAAAAGCAGATTAGAGAATTATTCAATATCGAATTGCATCTAACCAAGGCCTCTCCCGACAAGGAATTAATTATTTATACTGACCCTGTTCGATTACGGCAGGTTCTTAGCAACCTGATTACCAACTCAATGAAGTTTACAGATACAGGATTTATTAATTTTGGATATAGTTTTGGCGGCAATGAAGAATTACAATTTTACGTAAAAGATAGTGGTACAGGAATTGAAGAGAAAGCCAGCGAGAAAATTTTTGACAGGTTTAGCCAGGACGACTCAACTTTATCAAGAAATAAAAAGGGAAGCGGTTTAGGATTAGCGATCAGTAAATCGATAATAAATCTGTTAAATGGAGAAATTTGGCTCGACACCAAATCTGGTGTTGGTACTACCTTTTATTTTACTATACCAATAGATGAAAAGAAGGAAAAAACTGAGAAAAAAAGAATAATTGAAAGATTTGATATCCCAGATTTCTCCAATGCCAAAATACTTGTTGTTGATGATGTGGATCAGAATGTTTTCTTTTTCAAATCGCTTTTCAAACCTTCAGGTGCTGAAATATTGGTTGCTAATTCGGGTGAACAAGCTTTAGAGATTTGCAAAAATGACACTACTATCTCTCTTGTTTTGATGGATATTATGATGCCCGACATTGATGGTTATACTACTACCAGACGATTAAAAGCACTCTTTCCGGATCTTCCGGTCATAATGCAAACAGCATTTTATTCAAGCAATGCTTCAAAACTAAGTTATGAAGCCGGTGCTGATGAATTTATTGGAAAACCTATTAATATTAATGAACTGTTTAGTTTAGTTAGTAAGTACATATAATTTTTTACTTTGATAAAAGAAGCCTTAAAAGTTCTGATTAAATATTGGGGGCACTCTTCCTTCAGACCCATGCAGGAAGATATAATAGCATCGATACTTGACGGTAATGATACGCTCGCCCTTCTTCCCACCGGAGGTGGCAAATCAATTACTTTTCAGGTTCCTGCAATCATTCTGGATGGTATTTGTATAGTTATCAGCCCACTAATAGCATTGATGAAGGATCAGGTTCAAAACCTGAAAAAACAAGGCATTAAAGCAGGCGCAATCTATTCAGGCATGAGTAAAGACGAAATCGAATCGGTTTACAATAATTGCATACACGAGAAATTCAAATTTCTTTACGTTTCACCCGAACGACTTGAAAATGAAGCATTCCGTCATTTAATTGGGATTTTAAAAGTTAATATACTTTGTATCGATGAGGCACATTGTATTTCCCAGTGGGGTTATGATTTCAGACCTCCGTATTTGAAAATTGCCGAAATCAGGAACCTCATCCCTAAAGTACCTGTACTTGCACTTACTGCTACTGCAACACCTGATGTTGTTAACGACATTATGGATAAGTTAAACTTTAAAAACCATAATGTTATTAAAGCAGGCTTTCTTAGAAAAAACATTTCTTATAGTGTATTTAAAGAAACCGACAAAACAGCCAAACTTCTTGAGGTACTGAAAAAAACCACCGGAAGCAGCATTGTTTATGTCAGAAACAGAAGAAGATGCAGGGAGTTATCAGAAATTATTTCGAAAAACGGAATTACGTCAAATTATTATCATGCAGGATTAAACTCCCGTGAACGTGTTGTACGACAAGAAGAATGGACACTTAATCATGTAAAAAACATAGTTGCAACAAATGCTTTTGGTATGGGAATAGATAAACCCGACGTACGTCTTGTTGTTCACTATGATTTACCCGACAGTATAGAATCGTATTTTCAGGAAGCAGGAAGAGCAGGAAGAGATGGTAAAACTGCCGGAGGACTCCTTTTATATAATATTGAAGATATCCACAATTCAATAAATCGTCTTAAAAGTTCATATCCTGATATTTCTTTTATAAAAAAAGTATACAATGGTCTGGGAAATTTTTTCCAAATACCTGAAGGAAGTGGTAAAGATATTGCCTATAATTTCAATATTTCAGAATTCTGCTCAAATTATAATTTGAAAATTTTTGAAACTTACTCAGCCATAAAAATACTTGAGCGTGAAGGGTTTATATATTATATTGAATCCTCTGGTCAGTTTTCTAAAATAATGTTTGTTTTAAACAAAGAAGACTTATATCGCTTTCAGGTTGAAAATCAGGGATCTGAAAGGATTATTAAAGAAATGCTACGTTCCTATTCAGGCATCTTTACCGAATTTGTCAACATCAACGAAAATTTAATTGCAAGCCGAACAGAAATGACCAGAGAGCAGGTTGTAAATAAACTTACTTACCTGCATAATCTTAAAGTTATTAAATATATTCCCGTAAGAATATCTCCTCAAATTGTGCTAACCAGTAACCGATTAGGATTAAAGAATATTGAGTTTACACAAGAAAACTATATAAACATTAAGAAATCGTCCGAAAAAAGATTGCAATCACTACTGGATTTTTTATCCAATTCGATGCAATGCAGGAGTCAGCAACTTTTAAGTTACTTTGGTGAAACCAAATCCCAAAGATGTGGAATATGTGATGTTTGCAGGAAAAAATCAGAAGTAAAACTAAATGATATTGAATTTGAAGCAATAAGTGCTTTTATTAAAGAAGAGTTGCAACAAGAAAAGTTGCATTTATACGAATTGGTTGCCAGATGTTCGAAATTCAATGAAAATCAGGTTTTGGCAGCAATTCAATGGCTAATCGACAATAAAAAAATAATCAGGTCGAAAGACGAAAAACTAAACTGGCACGATCAGTTAGATATTAGTTTTCTTTGATGATAAGTTAATATTATTAATAATATTCCTATTTCCAAATTCTGATTTTTACTAGTTTTGTTTTTCATCATTATTACAAATATGAAAAATCTGATAATAGCATTATTTCTTTTGGGCTCGATTAATTTACTGGCCCAATCCAACAGACAATACATAGGCCTTTCAGCCGGTCCTGCATTTCCGATGAATGACTTTGCAAAGGCACAACTATCGGATACTACATCTGGTTTTGCCAAAACGGGAATAAATATAAAACTTGTTTATTCCTATAAAATAACACATAATTTTGGGTTGCAGGCTCATTTTATTTTCAATTCTAATAATATTGATCTTGAGGCAATTAAAAAAGAAGCAATTGATTTAATACCAAATTATTCTTTTAGTATAGAAAGTTCGCAAGCTTGGAGTACTGGAGGAGTTTATATTTCTCCTTTTTTACGTTTTCCTATTACAGAAAAACTAACATGGGAAATTAAGGGAGATATTGGAATTACGGGAGCATACTCACCACAATATACAATAAGAGGGACAAATACAGATACTCAGGAGAAAACAGAATATTTTAGAAATTCAGATAAAGCATTTGGTTTAGGACTTGGTGGAGGAACAAGTATATTATATCAGTTGAGAAAATATAAAATAAGTTTAAACTTTGATTATCTGTATTCCAATTTAAAATTTAAAGAAATAAGTGGCTGGGGATGGACATCACCCTCTGACCCTGATGGCACTCCCTACAATATTAGCGCTAACAGAAAAATGAGTGTGGCATCAGTTTCTATTGGATTAGCCTATAACTTATAATAATATTTTAAACAATTATGAGGCTTGCACAATCTTACTTTTTAAGTGATAATGTAGTTGCTATAGCAAGAAACTTATTAGGGAAAGAACTTTTTACCAATATTGATGGGAAAATATGTTCAGGAATAATTTCAGAAACTGAAGCATATGAAGGTATTACCGACAAAGCCTCCCATGCCTACGGCAACAGAAGAACAAAAAGAACAGAAACCATGTATAAAGAAGGAGGCAGAACATATGTTTACCTCTGTTATGGAATGCACCATCTATTAAATATTGTTACTGCAAAAGAAAACACACCTCATGCCGTACTAATTAGAGGAATAATACCTAATAGTGGCATAGACATTATGTTCAAAAGAACCAACAAAAAGAAACTTACAAACATAAGTAATGGTCCTGCCAAAATGAGTAAAGCCTTGGGAATAACAACTGACCTAGATAACACTCTACTCGATGATAATAAAATTTGGATAGAGGACAGTAATTTCCCTCTATCAGGTTTTGAAATTATTGTTGGAAAAAGAATTGGGATTGATTATGCTCAGGAGGATGCACTTTTACCATATAGGTTCCTGCTGGCTAATAAAAAATAAAGCAAAAAAAACCCTGATGCCTAAACATCAGGGTTTTTTCTATGTCAGTAAAAAGCAATTATTTAACCGATTTTGATAAATCTGCGCCTGCTTTGAACTTAACAACTTTCTTAGCTGGGATGCTGATTTCTTTACCAGTTTGAGGATTGCGACCAGTACGGGCAGCCCTTGTTGAAACTGAAAAGGAACCAAATCCTACTAATGCTACTCTATCACCACCTTGAAGTGCTCCTGATGTTGCATCTACAAAAGCATCTAATGCTTTTTTAGCGTCTGCTTTGCTCAAGTTAGCACCTGCAGCCATAGCGTCTATTAATTCAGCTTTGTTCATTGTATAAAAATTTTAATTAGTAATAAGTGTTAACTCCAACAAATATAGTCCATTAATGCTAAAAAACAAGGTATATAGGCCTAAATGCCCCGATTTTGTTGATAAGTGAGCGATTTTGTTAATAACAATGGCATTTTTTTAGCAAAAACACCATTAATACTAGCTTACAGAAGTGGAAATTTATATTGCTTTGTACGAATTATCGAGTTTTGTCCCCCTTAAAAAGTCAATAATATGCATACGTTTCTTACCCGACTGCTGTAATTCTTGCAGAAATAAAAAGCCATTGGAGCATGAAATCTTAAAATTATCCTTATCTATTAATATAGTACCTATGGGAATATTAACCTCTGCAAGTTCTCTGGAGACATTAAATATTTTAAGCATTACTTTTTCACCTGCTTCATTTATTAATTCCGTATAAGCTGCAGGGTAAGGACTCAATCCTCTTATAAAATTATATATATCATCAACATTTTTACTCCATTCAATTCTGCAGTCTTCTTTAAAAATTTTCGGAGCCTTTAATAATTTTTCCCCTTCAGATATTTTTAATTTTTGAGGAATACTTTCCACACTGTTATTTAAAATATCATTGGCTGTTTCAACAACGAGATCTCCACCAATATCCATTAATTTATCATGAAGACTACCCGCATTATCGTTCTCACTTATCTCTACGCACACCTGTTTAATTATTTTGCCTGTGTCAATTTCTTTATCCAGGAAGAATGTTGTTGCACCTGTAACCTTCTCTCCATTAATAATAACATGATTTATGGGTGCTGCTCCTCTATATTGTGGAAGCAATGATGCGTGCAGGTTAAATGTCCCCAATGGCGGCATGTCCCAAACAATTTCAGGTAACATCCGAAAGGCAACAACAATTTGTAAGTCAGCGTTAAGGGATTCAAGTTCTGCAATAAATTCAGGGCTTTTTAAATTAGTAGGTTGCAACAAATTTAAATTGTTTTCTATCGCATATTTCTTTACATCAGAGTACTTTAATTTTTTACCTCTACCAGCAGGTTTATCTGCTGATGTGATAACTCCCACAATGTTAAAGCCATTATCAATAAGTTTACTTAAACTCCCAACAGCAAATTCAGGAGTACCCATAAACACAATTTTTAAATCTTTGATATTCATAGCCTTTCAAATAATTTATGCAATATACAATAAAAAAACCCGTCTCCAAAAGTTCGGACACGGGTTCTATAATTAATTTATATTTTTTACTTTTCTAATCCTTTTGCGCGTGCGATATATTTATCTATGTCGCGTGCTTCATTAGATAGTGGGAACTCTGTTTTTATCTCTTCATAAATCTCAACAGCATCGTCATACTTTTTATTGAGTTCATAAGTGTTACCTGCTTTTAAAAGGAAAAGGGGTGTTGTAAACTCATTTTTATCACGATGTGCAGCTTCCAGATAATATGAAATAGCAGAGGATAAATCTCCTTTTTCCATATATGCATCTCCTATAGCACCATTCGCCATTGAACCAACAATATGGTCGCTGCTTTCAAAACTCTTTAAATAATCTATTGCAAGATCATAATTTCCTTTTTTAAGGTAGATTAGTCCAGCATAATAGTTTGCAAGATTACCTGCCTTTGTTAAACTATAATCTTCAGCAATTTGAAGAAAACCTACACTATTACCATCTCCCTGAAGAGCTTTTTCAAGGGAATCAGCCTCAAAAAACCTTTGGGCGTTGTACATTTGCTCCTGAGCCTCAAGGTTTTGAGGTTCCATGTAGTATTTCTGAAAACCAAAATAAGCTAGGATAATTACAACGACTATCCCTACAACTATACTTATAACATTCTGATTCTCAACAATAAAACTTTCTGTTTTACTCAATGATCCTTCAATCGATTCTAACCTTTGATCACCTGAGACTTCTTGATTCTTCTTAACCATTATTATGCAATTTTGAGCCTGCAAAAGTATATTTTTATTATCAAATAAAAAAGACTGTTTGATATTTTTTACTTTTGCACTAGTTAAAGATGTGAGGTTTTTATATTATTTTACATTTAACAATGATAATCAGTATTTTATGAAGTCAATTGCCAAGTTAATAATCTTTGGTTTTTTGTGTTTTTCTTCGCTTGGCCTGTATGCAGGCTGGGTTATCTCCGAAGTAAGTGAAGACAATTATGGAAACAAATCATATCAAACTACATTTATCCAAAATAATGTTGTAAGATTCGAAACCCAATCTTCCATTGCAATTATCAACTTGAAAACTTCAATAATTACAATCATTTTTTCTAACCATAAACTTTATTGGGAGGGAACTATTGCCGACTTCAAGAAAAGTACTATGGAAGTATTTGAACAGAAACTTCAAAATATTGTTGCAACAGCACCTCCTGAGCAGAAAGAAATAGCTAAAGAACTAATACAGCAAATAAAAGATGACAATAATGTGAATATGGACTCGCTGCAGATGAAAGCCAAAATAAATATCAAACACACTGGTATTCAAGAAAATATAGCAGGCTTTAATTCCAAGAAATATGAAATTTATTCTGCTGACTCTTTAGTTGAATACATATGGGTAACTGATAGTTTAAAACCATATAAAGATATAGATTTAGAAAGCATGATTTCTTTTACAAATCAATTGAAACCTGCAAATATTAATGCCACTGTTGAAGGTACTGACCAATATCTCGACTTAATTAAAAATGGGCTGGCTGTTAAGTCTAGCAGGACATTGGGAAGATTCGAACAACTCACAACTACTATTACCAGCGTATTACAAACCGATATTAATGTTGACTTCTTTTCACCTCCAGCAACTTATAGAAAAGCAAAATTGATTGAAATTATGCTGATGAATGATGACAGTTCACCTACAAATAAACTCAGAGACGACTTTAATAACGCTAGAAGTAACCCCTTATACGATTAATTAAAATCAATATTTTAAGTTTTGGATAAAGTTACAAAACAAAAGTTATGCGAATTTCTCTTCACATTCCTAACTGAAGAGAGAAAATCACTTTTTGATGAGGTTTTAAAATATAGAACACGTCATTTAACGGTGGTGCTTGAAAACATATATCAACCACATAATGCAAGTGCAGTAATGCGTTCATGCGATTTAACCGGAGTGCAGGACGTAAATGTTATTGAAAAAAATAATAAGTATGTGGAAAACCCTCAGGTATCTATGGGATCAACAAAATGGTTGAATATTATCAAGCATAACGAAACTGAGAACAATACCCTTAAAGCAATACAGTCACTTAAAGATCAGGGATATAAAATTATAGCCACCACTCCTCACAAACATAGTTTTTCTCCCTTTAACTTGCCCTTAGAAAACAAAACTGCCCTTTTGTTTGGCACCGAACTTACAGGCTTAAGTGAAGATGCTATTAATGCTGCAGACGACTATCTGAGAATACCTCAATACGGATTTACCGAGAGTTATAATATTTCAGTCTCTGTAGCACTTATTCTTTTCACTCTCACCGAAAGACTGCATAATAGCAACATTATCTGGCAACTCAGTCCAGATGAAATTTTGGACATTAAACTGGAATGGGCAAAAAGAACTATTAAGCGCTCTGACTTGATAGTAGAAGAATTTTTAAAGTTTTAATTAAAATTAATAATAATACTATAGGCAAGTTGTTGAATGTTAATGATTTTTTAATATTTTTGAGGAAATATTAATACAAAATTTCAAAATTATGGGTAAAGGAGATAAAAAAACAAAAAGAGGAAAGATAATTCTTGGTACTTTTGGTAATAAACGTCGTAAAAAGAAAGATCGCAAATATGTTGCTCCTCCTGGTAAAGCCAAAAAAGAAACTAAAAAAGAAGTTGAAGAGGAAGTAAAAAAAACCAGCCCCACAAAAAAAGAAACACCAAAAGCAAAAGCAACAAAAACTGATACTCCAAAGAAGAAGACAGAGAAGGTTGAAGAAGTTAAAATTGATGACAAAAAGGATATAAAAAAAACTCCCAAAAAGAATACAGCGCCGAAGAAAACAGTTAAAGAAACTGATGAAAAAGAGGCTCCTAAAGTAGTAAACAAAGATGAAAAAGAGAAGCCAAAAACTAAAAAAACTACGGCCAAAAAAACTACTAAAGATACAAAGGAAACAAAAGAAAAGGAATAATAACAAACTTTTGTTTTAATACATAATGGAGCGGGCTAACGTCCGCTTTTTTTGTAAAATTTTATCTTGAAAAACTTGCGGCAAGGCCTCTAAAAAAATCTCCTCTATGTTCAAAGTTTTTAAACTTATCATAGCTTGAGGCTGCTGGTGACAGAAGGCATATACTAGCTATTTTTGCTTTTGATTTTATAATAAGAAAGGCTTCCTCCAAATTATTTGCTACATTAATTTTTTTCTCATCCACCCCCCTAGTTATCAACAAATTAAGTATCCTTCCTCCTGCTTTTCCCATAAATATTAAATTATTAACATCCGTTTTCATAAGATAATCTGCCAGTATTGAATAATCAATACCCCTGTCGAAACCACCAAGTAACAAAGTATCAATTTTACCCAAAGTTTTAATAGCTTCTATAGTTGATTCAGGAACAGTAGAAATACTATCGTTGTAAAACTTAACTCCGGAAAATTCACCTATAAATTCCAGTCGGTGGGGCAACGATTTAAATTTATTTAAATATTGCAAAATATCATCTATGGCAATTCCTGTTTCATTCAGGCTAAGAACTGCAGCCATAACATTGAGCCAGTTATGCGTGCCTTTAATTTTTAGATTATTGCAATTAAAACTTTGTCTAATTCCATTTTTAACAAAAACGATTTTTTCGCCCTCGATGAAGGCATTATTATTTGATTCCAGGCCAAAACTTAAAGTTTTTCCATTAATTAAATCCTTTGTAATCAGTTTTTTATTGATAACGGTGCTGCCATCTTTTGTTTGAAATTTTATAATATTAAATTTGGCATTAGCATAGGATTCAAAGTTTGTAAAATAATCCAGATGTTCAGGAAATATATTCAATAATACAGCAACTTTTGGAGAAGTTTTTATACTCTCCAGTTGATGTGCAGATAACTCGTAAACAATTATGGTATCTTCATCGATACCCTTTATACTGTTGAAGGCAGGTTTCCCAATATTACCGAGCAAAACTGATTTCTTATTTAATTTTTGCAATAAAAAATAAATCAAACTCGAAGTTGTACTCTTACCTTTAGTACCGGTAACACCAATTACTTGATTATGATAAAAATCTAAAAATAAAGAGGTTTGCGAACTTACTTCTGTATTTGGAGATATCAGAGCATTTCTCAGGTTAACACCAGGAGATTTTATTATAAAATCAAACCTATTAAGGTTGTTTAAATAATCATCTCCAAAAAAAAGATTAGACTCAGGATATTTTGATAGCAATTGGTCATTTTTTAGATCCTTATTGGCATCAGCAATACTAATATCTACTTCCGGCAGATACTTATCCAAAAACTCCAGCGTCGACCTGCCTTCTTTTCCAAAGCCAAGTATAAGGACTTTTTTAGACTCTAAAACCGATTTCAGATATTCAATCATAGATTGCATTTTTTAATATTTGAAGAAACCTTTCGGGCACATTATGTTTATCATTAAAAGCAGCAACTAACTCATTAATAGAAATTTCATTGTCTCCTATTAAGCCCTTAACTGAGGTTAATATATTATTTTCTGTTTTGAATTCTGTATGTAATAATAAATTCTTTATTGATGCTCTTACTTCCGTAATTGTACCCACACATTCGAAAGGTTTAATTTCTGATACACCACTTAATTCGTGCAAAGTTTTTATTAAATCATTATCTGATAGCAATTCCTTATCAAAGATTTTTATAAGAGTTTTTTTATCCAAAAAGGGTGATAAAATAAGATATGTAAAAAGACATTTAGGACAACTGCCACACCATTTATCTTCTTTACTACCAACATTGCAACTCCTAAAACTTTCAAAGTGCCATGGGAATTTTGAAAACAAATAGGCTATTTGAATTTCATTTAACAGACGCAGAAAACTAAAATATTTTAGTTTGTTGTTGATATATTTTACAATGTAATAATTGAAGTTATTTTCAAATTCAAATGATTTTGAATACTGATGGTTAATATTTGTTCCTGGAACAGTACTCTCATTAGCACTATTTTCATTGGAAAGAGCAATATTTCCAACACCGTTCAGGCATGCGAGTAAAACATTTGTAAATCCTAGTAGTGCAGAAAATGGTGTATGTCCATTTAAAAAACCTTTATCATTTAAAACCAGCAGTTGCTTGTCAATTCTTCTGTTAACAACAAAATTATTATCAACCTTCAAGTCTGCATTATTTATTGTCCTAATCCTTGCCGGATTTGGATTTAGCATCATAGGGTAAACATCAACTCCGGCATTTTTAAGCACTTCCAAACTAACTATTGAATCCTTACCTCCTCCAACTGGAACTATTACTTTCTTAAAATCCAAATTAAAGTTATCGCACTCTGTAGAACTACCAAAACTTTCTATATCCACAAAATCATCCTGATTTACTATTATTGAATTCAAATAGAAAAACTCACCTAATCCATTGAAATATAAGTTTTTCCACCAATTCACCTGATCTAGGTTAAGTTTATGTGGACGAATGATTATTCTTTTTGGACATGCGGCTTTCCAATAACTAATTAACTCTATCATTCCAATATTAAAAACCAGATTATTTAATTTACCCTTATATATTTCTGATATATCGAAACTATCCGGAATTACAAAACTTATTCTTGGATTAAAATCGTGCTTATTGGATAAATTAAAATTATATTTTATATTTAATTTCCGATCTTCAACATTAATTTCATAACTTTGATATTCAAAGAAGTCGTATTCTTTTCGGAAATTGATATATTTGGTATTATTGTTCTTTCTCTTCAACTTATGGTACGTTTTTTGAGGAAATTTTTTGTAAAATTAAATTAAATAATGAAAGATATTAACAGATTAGTACAAATTAAAAGTAATAATTTAAAACCTAAAGCAGGAAGGCTTTTAATATCGGAGCCTTTTATGGGTGATTATTATTTTGGAAGGTCTGTAGTACTTTTAGTTGAACATAATGATGAAGGATCGTTTGGAGTTGTGTTAAATAAATTAATTGAAGCTCCAATAAATGATGTACTTAAGGGGCTTCCTCCCTTTGATTCGAAGATATATTTAGGAGGGCCTGTAGATACATCATCTACTTTCTATATCCATAGTTTAGGAAATAAAATAGAAGGTTCTGTGGAAATTGGTAACGGCTTATACTGGGGTGGTGACATTGAAATTATAAAAGAAATGATACTGCTTAACCAGTTAAACTCCAGTAATATACGCTTTTTTATTGGTTATAGTGGATGGGAAGCAAATCAGCTGGAAGGTGAATTGGAAAGTAATTCATGGATAGTAAGCACTGATACTAATAAATCGATACTAAATATGCCCATCAAAGATATGTGGAAGACCATTTTGCAAAATATGGGTTCTATATATAATTACTGGTCGAAATTCCCAATCGACCCCGGCATGAACTAAGGAATTAAAAAAATTCCCAGGATTTTAAAATAGCTTCTTATAAAAAATATTTTATTTGCAAAAAACCTTATCTTTGCTTTAAGTGATATTGCAATTAAATATGTTATTTATATGACCAGCAAGGAAAGTTATAAGATTCTTATAGTTGACGACAGACCTGAAAACCTTCTTACTCTTGAAGGAATTCTGGAAAGCCCGGAGTTGCAAATAATAAAGGCCGGTTCTGGTAATGAGGCTCTTGGACTATTGCTGGAACATAAGTTCGCTTTGGTATTGATGGATGTTCAAATGCCGGGAATGGATGGATTTGAAACCGCTGAAATTATGAGAAGTAATGATCGGACAAAAAACATCCCTATAATTTTTGTAACTGCAATTAGCAAACAAAGACGACATATTTTTAAAGGTTACGAAACAGGTGCCGTCGACTATTTATATAAGCCACTTGACCTGGAAATTCTGCAAAGTAAAATAAAAGCTTTTGTCGAGTTCTTTAAACATCGTCAGGCTCTTGAACAAGCCACCGAAAAACTTTCGGAAACCGTTAAAGAACTGGAAAAGGCAAAAATTGAAGCAGAAGAAGCCACCAAGGCAAAAAGTAATTTTCTTGCCTCCATGAGTCATGAAATAAGAACTCCATTGAATGGAATAATTGGAATGGCCGACCTGGGACTGATGGATGAAGAACTTTCGGAATTACAGGCAGAAAGGTTTGGGGATATAAAAAATTCGGGACAAACATTATTGGAAATAATAAACGATATTCTGGATTTATCAAAAATTGAAGCCGATAAATTAGAATTGGAAGAAATTGATTTAAGCATTAGGACTCTAGTTGAAAAAATATTCAACACCTTGTGCATAAGCGCTTATGAAAGTGGTAACGAATTAGTTTGCAATATTGATCCCGATATGCCTGATAATATCATAGGCGACCCACTCCGATTGCGACAAATACTCATCAATTTGCTTAACAACGCTATAAAGTTTACACAAAACGGAACAATTACACTAAACATCATCCAACTCGATTTAATAGAAGAGCAAATCAGAATTAAATTCGAAGTAATTGATAGTGGTGTTGGCATTTCGAAAGAAAATGCTGAAACTTTATTTGATTCATATAAACAGGCATCTTCCGACATAACCCGTAAACATGGAGGAACGGGTTTAGGCCTCAATATTTCACAAAAACTTGTGAATAAAATGGGTGGAAAAATTGAAATTGATAGTGAAGTAGGAAAAGGCAGCAACTTCTTTTTCTCCTTAAACCTTCTTACTGGTGAAATTAATGAGAATGAAGATAAACTAAGCCTTCCAAAAAAACCAAGTAGTTATAATATTCTTATTGTTGAAGACCATGAAGGAACCTCTGATTCTATCGAAAGACAACTGAATCACTGGAAATTTAAATATAAGTCGGTTGAAAGTGTTGAAATGGCCATCCAAATGATGAACGCAATGGACTTTGATTTGATTTTGATAGATTTTGAATTATCAAATATTACAGGTGACAAATCCATTGAAAAACTTCAAAACGAATTCCCTGACAAAAAGTTTAATGTAATTTTTCTTACACCTCTTAAGTCGAAAATTGAAGTCGACAAATTGAAGAAAACAGAAATGTTCTCCTTCATGACAAAACCTGTTATAAAACATAATTTGAAAAGGAAATTAGAGTTTACTTTAGGAGGAACCGAAGCCAAAGAAGACATTACAAAAAAATCAAATAAAAAGAAGCAACTCACAAAATTAGATTACGAGAAAATACATGTATTGATTGCTGAAGATCAGATAATTAACATGAAAATTGTTACTCAGTTATTGAATAGAAAAGGAATTAAGTTTACTGAAGCTACAAATGGTGCAATAGCAGTAGAAGAATATAAAAAGAACAACGGCAAATATCATATGATACTTATGGATGTTCAAATGCCGGAAATGGACGGACTTGAAGCCACATCTGCCATACGCGAACTGGAGTCATCTAATGGGAAACATATTCCTATTATAGCAATGACCGCCCATGCCATGGTTGGCGATAAGGAAAAATTCATTGGTGCCGGTATGGATGACTATCTGTCGAAACCTGTTAATCCTGACGACCTTTATTCCACTATTGAGAAATACTTAAAATAATTTCTAAAATCACCAAATGGAAAAGAAATACCTAGATTATAACGAATCTAACTCGTGGGAAAGACTTAAACACACACTCAAATCATGGAAGTACATAGGAGTAGGTAAATCCATGTTAATTTGGTTTTTAGCAATTTCTTTTGTTCCTCTGGCAACGGTTGGTTATATAAATTATCTGAAAGCTTATCAAGGTTTAACAGTTGTTGCTGATAAATCACTGAAATCTTCTTCACAACTGCGATTGAGATATTTGAATACTTACTTTGAAGAAGCCTCCTACTTTTTAGAAATTACAAGTACATCAGGTTCACAAAAAATATATTTCAACCAACTGATTGAACAATTTAAAAATTCGAATTTAACTGCTAAAGAATTTGTTTCAGGTGAAGAGTGGGTAAAAATAACATCCAAACAGATAGATGACTTTCGCACTACGCTCAAAAAAAAGGATTTTTATAATTTCTTATTCATCAACCTGAATGGAGATGTTATTTTCTCTGTTAAAAAAGAAAGAATACTGGGATCTAATATTTTTTCAGGCTTATTCCTGGACACAAAATTTTCGAAAACAGTTACAAAAGCCCTTGAGGAAGACAGAACATATTTTTCGGACCTTGAAGTTTTTGAACCAAGTATGGGTATAATTTCAGGTTTTTTTATAAATACTTTAAAAAATACTGATGGACAGGTTATAGGTATAGTTGCTTTACAAATAACAGAAAATGAAATTAATAAAATGCTACAGCATGATGCTGGTTATGGCGAAACCGGTCAGGCATATATCGTTGGCAAAGATCTGTACTTAAGATCAACTCAGAAGTATGGAAGTGAAAATGAAGTACTAAGTAAGAAAATTGAAAACGATAAAACAAAGCTTTGGAAAGATTATTTAATTCATAGAGATAACAAAAAATACCTAATAGAGAACGAGTTAGAGGAAGAAACAGGATCAAATTATGATACTGACGGCACCGGTAGATTTGTTTTGGGGATATATCGAAATATCGACTATTTAGAAAAATTTGGCGTTAACTGGGCTCTTATCGAGGAGATAGACCATGAGGAAGCATTTGTTAATGCGAGAGAACTGTCGGATATTGTAAAAGTATCATTTATAATTACGATATTAATCGTATTACTTATTTCTATTTTAGTCACAAGGTGGTTTGTAAATCCAATCAAACAGTTATCCTCCTGGGGGAAACAGGTTGCCATTGGAAAGCTGAACACTGTAATAATAAAAGCACCTGAAAACGAAATAGGTGACATGAGTTCTACTTTTAATAGGCTTGTAAATTCCTTAAAATCATATGCTGACGTTGCAAAGTCGATGGCCAAAGGAGATTTTAGTGAAAAGGTTGAGATAAGAAGTGAAGACGATGTATTGGGCCAATCGATGAACCAAATGGTTGAAAGTTTTGTTTCTGTTGTAAATCAGGCAAACAGTATTGCAAAAGGCGATTATTCCACAGAAATAAAACCCCGAAGCGAAAATGATTCACTTGGGAAGGCATTATTTAAAATGACCAGCACGCTTCGTGAAAACTCAATAGAAATAAAAAGACAGGATTGGCTGAAAACCGGGTATAATAAACTTGCCG
This sequence comes from Marinilabiliales bacterium, assembly GCA_002869365.1. Lineage (GTDB taxonomy): Bacteria > Bacteroidota > Bacteroidia > Bacteroidales > F082 > BM524. The sequence continues at coordinate 60,752 of PKTA01000039.1, forward strand.
ATACCATTAAAGGTATAAATGCGGTTAAAACTCTGTCTGAAAGAATCTTAGATTTTTACTGCAATTACTTAAATGCTCACATTGGATTATTATATATCGTTGATAAAGAACAATTAAAACTAACTGGCACCTGGGGCATCTCTGAAGATAATAAATTTGTAAAGAAAAAAATAAGCCCCGGAGAAGGTATTATTGGTCAGGTTTTCAAAACCTCTGAATCCTTAATTATCGAAAATAACACCGAAGATAACTTACCTGAAGTTAATTATGGTTCTGAGGAAAAAAAACTTGCGACTTATGTTTACTACCCTCTTACTCATGAAAAGCAACTAGTTGCTGTATTAGCCTTGGGAATGACTGAGAAAATTGATGACGTACAAACTGAATTTATTGAAAATTCTATTAAAGATATTGCAATTACCCTTGTTACCTTGCAGTCGCATATAAAAGTAAAAGAATTACTGAAACAAACACAAGAACAAGCTCATGAACTAGAAGTTCAGCAAGAAGAATTAAAACAAACAAACGAGGAACTACAAGAACAAACTAATGCATTAAAGGTTTCAGAGGAAAATCTTCAGGCACAGAAAGAAGAACTCAAAGTGACCAATGAGGAACTAGAGGAGAGATCGAAAGCCCTTGAAATACAAAGAGATGCCATTAGAAGAAAAAATAAGGAACTAGAGTTAGCCAGAGTTGAGATTGAAAATAAAGCTAAAGACATTGCAAGGGCAAGCCAGTATAAATCAGAGTTTCTGGCCAATATGTCGCATGAGTTACGAACTCCATTGAACAGTATAATAGTTTTATCACAATTACTTGCCGAGAATAAAAGAACCCATCTCGATGAAAAGGAGATGCAATATGCGGCAACTATTAACTCATCAGGAAACGACCTTCTGGACTTGATTAACGATATACTCGATTTGTCGAAAGTAGAATCAGGAAATATAGAGTTAAATATTGAACGACTATATCTTCAGGATTTACAACAATTTGTGAAAATAAGCTTTAAACCTCTGTTGGATAAAAAAGGTCTAGAACTTGAGTTTAACGATAAATCAGGAAAACTGGATTTTATAGAAACAGATGTACAGAGGTTGCAGCAAATAGTTAAAAACCTGTTTTCAAACGCCATAAAATTTACTGAAACAGGCAAAATCAGCCTCAACATTAAATATCCTGCAAAAGGTATAAAACTAACCAATGATAAAATTGATAAATCGCAATCGGTAGTCATTACAGTTGAAGATACAGGAATAGGTATTCCAAAAGACAAACAGAAATTTATTTTTGAGGCATTTAAACAAGCTGATGGAACCACAAGCAGAAAGTATGGCGGTACAGGATTGGGATTAAGTATTTCGAGAAATTTTGCCAGTTTGCTGGGAGGTGAAATGATACTTGAAAGTGAGGAAGGAAAAGGATCTTCATTCTCTATTGTATTACCTGTGAAATTTAATGATACCGATGAGGATATTAATAATGACAAATCAATAAGCGATCAAAAAGTTTCAAATGTTATTAATGAAAACTCTTTTGGGACGACCAAAGACAATAAAGACCAAAGCAAAACAACGGTTTCTAAAAATGTTGAAATATCTGTAAAAGATGATAAGGAAATACTGGAAGAGGGTGACAAACTTATTTTAATAATCGAGGATGATTATAATTTTGCCAGCGTACTGCTTAGTTTAGCACATGATCACGGTTTTAAGGGGCTAATTGCTTTGGATGGTGAAACAGGCCTGTATTACGCTGATTATTACACTCCTAAGGCAATAGTTCTGGATATAGGTTTGCCTGGTATTGATGGATATCAAGTAATGGAGAAACTAAAAACTAATGCCAAAACAAGGCATATACCAGTACACTTCATATCTGCGGCAGACAGGAATATTGATGCTTTCAAGATGGGAGCAATTGGTTATCTTACAAAACCGGCCAAAAAAGAAGCAATAGAAAAAGTTTTTGGCAAAATAGAGAGTTTGATTGCCAAACCGGTTAAAAAATTACTTGTAGTTGAAGATGAGGCAATAATGCGTAAAAGTATTATTGAACTAATGAAGGGGGAGAACATTGAAATTACGGAAATTGAAAAAGGTAAAGAGGCTATAGAATTACTTAAAAACCAAACATTCGACTGTATGATCCTTGATTTAGGTTTAGAAGATATTACGGGTTTTGAATTACTGGAAGAACTTGGATCCAATGATATAGCAAGCGATTTACCAATTGTAATTTATACTGGTAAAGAATTAAGCAAAAAGGAAAACGACACACTCCAAAAATATTCTCAAAGCATAATTTTAAAAGGAGCACATTCATTCGAAAGATTGCTTGCTGAAACAACACTCTTTTTACATCAGGTTGAATCGAATTTACCTAGTGAGAAGAGAAAAATGTTAGAAACTATTCATGGAAAAGAAAATATTCTTGACGGTAAAACAATTCTTGTTGTAGACGATGATATGAGAAATGTTTTTGCTCTTTCAAGTTTGCTTGAAAGCAATAATGCAAAAGTAATTGTTGGGAAAAACGGGAAGGAAGGCATTGAGCAATTAGAAAAAAACAATAATATTGACCTTGTATTAATGGACATTATGATGCCTGAAATGGATGGCTATGAAGCCATGAGGAGAATTAGAAAAGTGAATAAATGGAAAGACCTGCCTATAATTGCACTAACAGCAAAAGCGATGAAAGAAGATCGCCAGAAATGTTTGGATGCAGGAGCAAATGAATATTTATCAAAGCCTGTTGAAAAAGACAAATTAATTTCACTTTTACGTGTTTGGCTATATAACAAGTAGAGACTAAGCCTTTATACAACAACATGGATCTAAACGACAATAACAGAGAAAAGATTGAAGCAGACCTATTAATTGAGGCGGTAAAGAGATACTACGGTTATGATTTCAGCAATTATAGCAAAGCACATATTAAAAGGAGAATGTCTGTCTTTTTGTCGAAGCACAGATATGAAAGCATTTCGGAAATGCAGCATTATGTGTTGCATAACCCTAATATTTTTGAAGACTTTTTAAATAACTTCTCCATTAATGTTACTGAAATGTTTCGTGATCCCGGTTTTTATAAAGATTTCAGAGAAAGTGTTATTCCCATTTTAAAAACATATCCTTATCTGAAAATTTGGATTGCAGGCTGTGCTACCGGCGAAGAAGTTTATTCTTTCGCAATTATGTTACAAGAGGAAGGCCTTTTGGCAAGGTCTACAATTTATGCTACAGATTTTAACAGTAAAGCCTTACAAAAGGCTGGCAAAGCCATTTACAATATAGATACAATAAAGTCATATACTTCTAACTATCAGAAATCGGGTGGCAAATCTTCATTTTCTGATTATTATATGGCTAATTATAATTCTGTAATAATAAATAAATCGTTAAAGGAAAATGTAGTTTTTGCAGAACACAATCTTGTTACAGACGGAGTATTTACTGAGGCAAACCTTATTGTTTGTAGAAATGTGTTAATATATTTCGATCGCGATTTACAAGATAAGGTTCTGGCTTTATTCAATAATTCTTTGATACAAGGAGGTTACCTTGCTTTGGGAACAAAAGAAACAATACAATTTTCTGAAATCAATTCAAAATTCAGTACAATAAGTAAAGAAAATAAAATCTATAAAAAAACTTCCATTTAATATGTATCGTGCGATAGTAATAGGGGCTTCTGCTGGCGGATTATATGCGATTAGGGATTTATTGGTTCCTCTTCCTTCCGATTTCAGAATTCCAATTATTATTGTACAGCATCTCTCCCCCACTTCTGAAAATTACATGGTTGAGTTTCTCAATAAAAATACATCCTTAAATATTAAGGAAGTTGATGAAAAGGAACCCATAAAACCTAATATGGTTTATATAGCTCCGCCTAATTATCATGTATTAATAGAGGAAGATGAGACCTTCACTCTTTCGGCAGATGAGAAAGTAAATTACTCACGCCCCAGTATAGATGTTCTTTTTTATTCTGCTGCCGATATATATAGAAAGGACCTTATCGGTGTTGTTTTAACAGGTGCTAATGATGATGGTGCAAGAGGATTATTCACTATTCGAAAAAATGGAGGACTAGGAATAGTACAGACACCTTCCAGTGCTGAAGCACCACAAATGCCAAGTGCTGCTATATTGGAAGCAAATCCCGAATATATAATTGAAATAAGTGAGATTGCTAAATTATTGATAGAAATGAACAAAAGAAGTGATTAGAAATCTATTAAGTTGTTAACTGCATATAAAAGTAAATAAGGGTAAAAACAATAAAAAACACTATTCCTAACCACGACAATATTCTTAATCCCATGCCAGGTCTGGCATCAATCGGCATATGCTTATCAGTAACAACTCTATAGTTTAACCATGCTAGTACCGGAGCAGTTACAAAGGACAAAGTAGTTGCAAAATTTACCATATAAGCCATCGATTTTGCAAGAAAAACAATAATTATAAAAGTTCCTATTATCAAAAGTATAATTAATAACATTCTCAAATATCTTGGTTCATCCTTTTTCGACAATAAGTTAGTATAAATTGGTCCCAGAACGCGTGGATATGCGTCCAATACTGTAATTGTAGTACTAAACATAGTTGTAAATGCTGCCAAAGCAATTATCCAATACGACCATGCTCCTATACTACTCGTATACAATCTTATAAGCTGGGAGGCAAACACAGTACCTTTTGGAGAAAGCACCTCTCCACTACCCCATAATACTTGTGCTCCGAGCAATACAAAACATATTGCAAGTACCATTGTACTAATGTAACCTACTTTAAACTCTAGTAAAGTATCCTTAAGAGAAGGTGTATATTTTAATTCTTTTGCTTTTGCTATTCCCCATACTGAAGACCAAACAGATACGTCAATTGGTGCTGGCATCCATCCTACAAACGCTATCATAAAAAAGATATCTGCTGAACGCGTCCATTTAAAATGCATTATGGAATCTGATTGTATTTCTTTTTCAATTCCAAAAGCTGCAAAAACAGCAACTATAGTTGAAACAGAAAGTAAAACTATTACAAACTTAATTACCTTGTCCAATAGAGAATATTTTCCCACCAAAAGTATAATAGCAGAAATAACTAATAACAATATACTTAGCAAACTAATACTTATATCAATATTCAAAATATTAGCCAACAAACCTACAGTAACAACAGTTACTGCAGCCTGAAATATAAACATGGAAGCAATAGTAAGAACTGAAAATAAAATTACTGCCCATTTACCAATTCTGGCATAGCCGTCAACAAGACTTTTACCAGTAGCATTTGCATAACGAGCCCCAAATTCAAAGAAAGGATACTTAAGTATGTTCGCAAGTATTAATATCCAAATTAAATCGTAATTAAAAAGAGCACCAGCCTTAGTAGATTGCACTAAATGTGATACTCCAATCGCAGCCGCCGCATATAATAAACCTGGGCCCAAAGTACTTAAAAACTTCTTCACAACAAATATTCTTTGTCAATTACTTTATTTTCTTTAATCTTCTTTTTTCTTTTCTTTGTTCTTTTGAATTATGCCACATAGTCGACATCATTCCACTTACCAAACTTTTCCACATATAATTTAAAAAAGACCTTTCCTCATCTCTCTCAAAATATACCAAACCCTGTCTAACAGGGCCAATAAATCTCGGGTTGTTAGATTTAATTAATAAATCATTTACCAAAAATTTAAAAAATGGAGAGGCAATTCCTTTGTTTAGTGCGGCCTTTTCTCTATCGTAAAGTGCAATACGCAACTTCTTGTATTTAAAAGTAATGATTCCTTTCGCTATGCTATCATCAGCAATAATACGATTTAAGTCAAAAGCCCCTCTACCTCTGATTACAGATATTCCAAACAAATTTTGAGTCATGGAATTAAAAATACTAAAGTCCATTTCTTCAGTAGAACCCTTAAAACTAAACTTATTTGGCTCATCTAATAAAAAATTTATGTTGGCAGTTAATTTTGGTTTACCCATCAATTTTGTACTGATGTTAATATCCAAATTACTGTTCGATTCGATATGAGATTTAATATTAGTAATGTTTGAAGCTCGTAAATTAAAATCATTAAAAAAAACTTCTCCCGGCTCAGAGGATTTGTTAGCATACTCTCCATATAAAATTCTAGAATTATGTATCTCTATACTATCAATCGAAAATGAAGGTTGTATTTTCATTATTAACTCTACTGGCATTGGTTTTTCTATACCATGTTTGAACTCATATGTTTTATCTCTGTAAATTGATGTATTAATGCTGTAGAAATCAACTTTATCAATTAAATAATTATCGTTTTTTAAATACTCATCTAAATCAAACCCAATTCCAGTAATATGTCCACATTTAAGTTTAAACCTATCAGTTTGGTAACCAAAATATTTAAAATATTCTTTTTCGTCTAGTGTTGGCATCAAACTTATCGAATCAATTATGAAAGAACTGTCGGTAAAACTATATTTTATACTTGCTGCACTGAATTCATAAAGGCTATCACTAGTTAAAAATGAATTTTCTTTCAGTCTTACTTTGATGTAGTCGGGTAATCCATTAGTTGTATCCGTTTCAGAATAACCAAACCCATGCATTTCAATTTGAAAATCAAGCAACTCCGAGAGTTTGTCTATCGAATCGTTAGTATCAAATATTTGAACCCCGGCATTCTTAATTTTCAAATCCCTTATATAGAACTTGCTAAAAACATCCAATAAATTATCCTTTAAACTATTAGTACTAAACCTACTATTATTTTTTTCTGATTTTTCTATTTTTAGAAATGCTGTATCTGATTCAAAAGAATATATTTCCAGTTCGGAACTATTATTCTTATTAAACATAAGATCATGGATATTGAGGTTTGGAAGTTTTATGGTCAAACCACTGCTTAGATTATTTCTCTTTTTGTTAAAATTGAAATTCTTTATTGTAATATCATCGTTTTCATAATCACTAAATATATTATCGATTTGAATCTTAGTATTGTTCAAATCATCAAGATAATTAAAACTATTCATTTTAATAAATATCTCGTCCAGACTTGAATTAGAAACTGTTTCCTTCCATATTAGGTCAGTATTTTCAAAGGATATTTGTTTATTAGAATTCGATTCAAGAAAATTTAATTTCAAATTCAAACCGGATAATTCCATTGTTTCAAACATCTCAATGTCAGGTATTAAGCCCTTGTGTTGCCTATTTTTAACGTAATTAGTGTCTTGCTCAAATTCAAAATTTAAATTCGGATTTTTTATCTTGAGCATATTAAAATGAAATTTGTCACTCCTAGTTATCTCATTAATATTAATGTCTTTAAGACTTAGTTCTTCAACTTCCAGATTTCCTTTTCCATTTTTAAATGATTGAAATTTAATGCTATCACCTTGAATTTCTACATTATTCAGAGTGATTGTAGAATCATAGGTTGAAAAACTAAGTTTATCAGCATGGGTAATTAGGTAATCATCTGTGAAATTTACATCTAGTAAAACTGTATTAATATCAGCAGAAAGGATTTTTTTCAAATCCAACAAACCATCAGTATAAAATTTGCCAAATTCTAAATTGAAATTCGTATTTAATCTTTGAGAAAAATTATCATGCTTTATTTCCAATAAAAAATTACCATTTTTTAAGTTTAGTTGATCAAAATCCAGAATTAGTGGTAAGTAAACTAGTATTTTATTGGATTCTCTGTTTTCATCTTTTATACTATTTGTAATAATGTTAATGTTTGGATTTAGCAAAGTAATACTTGAGGCATTAACAATCTCCTCATTTACAAGTCCTGCAAAATCAAAATCATTGAAAGTAAATTTCTTCCAGTTAATTGATAATAATTCTAGTGGACCAGTATTTTGCTTCATTTTAAAAGAACCATTACTAAATGAAATATCATGATTATTATAATGGCTTGAAGATAAATTTATTGAAATGTCTTTATTTAAGTCAAAAAACTCAGTATATCCTGTATTCCACAACAACTCTTTAATATACTTAGTCTTTTCGGTGGAATTTAGTGCGATATTCTTATTAAAATCGAGGTTTACATTAACATTTTGGGAAATTATCCGAAATTCATTGGTCTTTGTCAGTTCCACATTTGCATTTACAATATCTATTTTGCGAAATAAAAGATTACTAAAAAATTCATTATCATTTACTTCAGAGGGCTTACTGGATTTTTCGTTAATTGAATAGTTTAGAACAGGCTCAATTAGTTTTATGCGAACATTTGAATCTGCAGAATTATTAAAGAAATTTTTTAATATAATATCATCTACAACAACCTGCTTACAAAAGAAATTATTTGAAAAACTATCCACATGGTGTTTGAAATCTGTGAATGATAATCTTGCGAGAGATGAAGAATAGTTAATATTATTTGCATCAACATTAATATTATCCAATAGCCGTACACTATCTATTTCAAATAAGAGTTTATTATAATCAGGTAAAAGGTCATTTGCAATAGAAGTTGAATCGATCATTAAATCATTCAGGCTAAAATTGAGGCCACTTATTCCAAAAATAAGTTCATTATCACTCTCATTAAAACCATCCGCAAAAATGTTTTTAACATGTATCGTATCCACTTTGAAAGTCTTGATATAGTTTGCTATTTCATCAGCTATTTTACTATATGAAAGACTATTGAGACTATTTCTTCGTTGAGGAAAAAGACTAAGATAAGAGGTGTCGATTAGTATTGAGTTAAAACTAATAAGCTCAATATTACCAAGTTCTTTTATACTAATTCCGCTAAGTGTAACATTATTAATCATTAGACTATCAAGAACTCCTGTAGCTATACCTGACAAACTCGCCTTAGCAACTTTCAAATTTTCCGCATGTGAGTCAAATTCAATCTTTTTTACTCTAAGAACTCTCCCATTCTTAAGTTTTCTTGAAAGATTTGAGACATCTATAATAATTCGTTTTGAAAAGACAAACGAATCTGTATTTTTATTCAAAGAGTTTTCAATCGTACTAAAATCACGTAATTCGATGGAAAAATCTGCTGACCCCAACGATATATCTGATGAGTCAGAATTGTATTCTATGGTTCCATATTTTAGTCGGATTATATTAAACTCCATTGGGATTATTGTATTTGGGTTGTAGTTTGAAAGAAATTTAATTTGACTTTCAACACTCGCAACTGTGTCAGTAGTATTCTCCGACTTTCTAAATATCAATTCCGGACGAGCCGTTAACACCACTCCTGCTTTGATAATATTATGTCTAATGGCTTTCCACAAACTAAATTCCTGAATTACTACACTATCAAAAGTCAGGCTCTGAAGTGGGAAACTCCTCGAATTATCGATTGTTGAATCATTCGTTTTAATCGACAGCGACATTGCCTTTATACTTTTACTAAATGGGTGGTAATCTATACTTTCAACCACCAGACTCATTTGACCATTGCTCAGCTTATCAACATTTCTAACAAGAAAATACTTCAATATTGCTGATTGATTAATCCAAAGAGTAAACAAAACAGCAATAAAAAATGTTACAATAACTAATATTATCCTCGTGCTTTTACTCAAATTAATTTGTTTTTACAATTTCGATATATACCGGTAGATGATCACTATAGCCTCCGTTGTATCTAAAACCATGATTGGTACGATAAGGTTTCATCCCTAGATATTTTTTGTCATTTTCCAAAATCCAAATAGGGTCAAATATTGTCATTCCTTTTGATGATTTTAACCCATTGTTATTCAAATATAGTGATTTTGATACTATTATCTGGTCAAAAATAAACCAATCTTCCTTAAATTTAACACTTCCCATCGAATTTATCGATTTATAATTTAATGCTAGATTTTTTAATGTAGTGTTTTTAACTAAATTTTTTAAACTTGCATCATTAGGTTCATCATTAAAGTCACCAATTATAACAATGTTTGCATTGTCATTTTGCAATAATAATGAGTCGGTTTTTGATTTTAATAAATCAGAGAACCCCATTCTAATCGGTGCTGATTCTGCAACACCTCTATATCGTGATGTCCAGTGATTTACAAAAACGTGAAGAGTGTCCTTCCCAAATACACCTTTTACATACAAAATATTTCTTGAATTTAGTTTTTTATTGTTTTGATAAAGAAAAATTGGCATGGATTCTAGTGGTTCGAAACCTTTTGTGTAAAAAAGAGCCACATCAATACCTCTTTGATCCGGAGAATCGTAATGTATATAATTGAAACCAGAATTTTTGAGTGGGGTTTTATATAGCAAATGCTGAATTACATTTTTATTCTCTATTTCACACACACCAATTAAGGTAGCACACTCCCATCCTTTTACATTTTGCAATACTTTATAAATACTCTTAGTTTTTTGTTCATATTTTTTATAATTCCAATGATAATTTCCTTCAGGGCTAAAATCATTATAATCTATCAGAGAATCGGAGAAACTATCAAAATAATTTTCGAGATTATAAAATACTACTCTGAGTTTTTTGTTTGTGGAGTTTTTCTGACTAAAAGTAGGAGTAAAATTTATCAGAATCATTAATAATAGAATTGATTTAGGCAAACTGGATTTCATATGTAAAATAATTAAAGATTAATATAATTATGATGTTACATCAAGTAACTATTGACAAACAGCATACTACAAAGATATACACTCATTTATTTTAAAACAAATTAATACATTAAATACCAGTTAAATGTATGATTAATAAAAAGTGTAAGTATTTTTTTGCATTTTCGCATATAAAATTACGGGTTATAAAATTTATAACTTTGTATTTTTATAAAAATATTCCTCTTTTGATCTGCAAAACAGCATTATAAAAAAAAATCTTCAAAGGGGGGGTATAAAATTTAATATTTTGGGTACTAATATATAGAACAGTGAGAAACATATCTGTTGAACAAATTTTAGATGGAATAGTAAACAATAACAGTTTTATTATCCACAAAGTTTATAAAAAGTTCTTTGTTGTAGTGCGCAAATATATTCAAAGCCAAGGGGGTAGAGAAGCTGATGCGAAAGATGTCTTCCAGGATGGTATAATGGTTATTTATGAACAACGCAAAAACAAGAATCTAGTAATTAATCATGATTTTGGAACATATCTATTCTCAGTTTGTAAACATATTTGGTTGAATCGCTTAAGAGCCGAAAAAAAAATGGTTTTAAAAGAATATGATTCACTAATATATGAGTTGGAGAAACAAGGCTGGAACGAAATTATTAAAAATACCGAAGAAACCAGTTACAAAGAATACAGAGCAAGAATATATCAGGAGAACTTCGAAAAGATGAGCGAGGAGTGTAGAAAACTTCTCAAAATGACAGCCGAAGGACTTAGCGTAAAAGAAATTACCTTAAGGTTTGGTTACAAATCAGAAGGATTTACCTACAAAAAAAGAAGTATATGTAAAGCAAGACTAATGAAATTAATAAATCAGGATAGCAAATTAAGAAAGTATGAAAACTTATAACAAAACAGAATACATTGAGCGTTACCTGGATGGACAACTAAAAGATGGGGAACTTTGGGAATTCAGAGTTGAATTAGAAAAAAATCCTGAGTTTGCAAAACAAGTTAAACTCCAAAAAGAGATAAATGAAACCTTATCGGATACTAATAAATTGAGGTTACGCAAACAACTTAACACTACTTATAAAAGAACTCAAAGATTACAAGTTGTTTATCAATGGAAGTATCAGATTGCAGCAGCGGTTACGATATTAATGCTTATTGGTGGAGGCTTAACTCTTGATATTATTGGTAATGGTGGAAGCATGGACAACTATACCATTTATCAGGAAAATTTTAATCCAGATAACTCATTATTTACTGTAAGAGCAGCAAGTTCAATTCAAAATGCAGATATTGAAAATGCAATTGATGCTTATAATAATGAAGATTATCTAAAAGCAATCAAAATATTAGCTCCACAAAGTAATAATATGGCTGCTAAACTATATTCAGGATTCTCGTTTATGAAGTTATCTGACTTTGATAACGCAATAAATAATTTTCAGGTAGTTATTAATGACAATAACAACCTGTTTATTGATCAAGCAGAATTCAACTTGGCACTTTGTTATCTTGCGCAGGATAATACAAAAGAAGCAACTAAAATTTTAAACAATATTATCAACAAAGAAACAGTTTACAAAAAGAAAGCAAAAGATATAATCAATAATATAGAAGAATAAATCAGCGGTTTAATTTCAGAAGAACAAACATTTTCAGGGAATATCAATTGGTTATACGGTAAACAAGCAAGCAAGCAAATCCCTGAAATACAAGCAGAAACTAAAGCATATTTATCGAAAGGTAAATATGCTTTTTTCTTGTTACATGAATAATATTAATTTTCTAGCATTTTAAACATGAAAAGGATCTGATATATTCACAACTTAAAAATTGGAGTTTAAATACTCTAAAATATCTTGCTGTTAGACCAACATTAACATTAAACAAAATTTGTAGGAACAGATTATAGAATATTGAGTAGGATTAATTATTATATTTACTTCCCTAACGACACATACAAATTTACCATCCAAGTTTGAATTAAATGACTACCTATACCGGAGTAAATTGACCTAAGTATCATTCAGACGACTTTAGTAATAGAAAATATATATTCAAATCACGTTAAGGACAGTTAGATTCTTTCAATTTAATACTTAACACTAGTCATTACCTTTTTGTAAAATAATAACATAAACAATATTGGTATGGAAAATAGTAAAAGTAACCAAAGGTCACTCTTTTTATTACCAATATTTAACTCTGCAGTATCTCCTGTAATTATATATGCCGACCAGTAGTTTGGATGTGATTTTATCATATTTGAGCTATTCAAAACTTCAATTTTTGCCATTTGCATTGCTTTATCCTTTTTGTATCCATCCGACAAAAACTTATAGTATAGTTGCATTATTTTCAAACCAGTTTCATCCTGAACTTCCCACAAAGTCATAACCACTGATGGTACTCCGGCAAAAACAAATCCCCGCGCCAAACTCATAATTCCCTCTCCCCTTTTCAGAATTCCGCTACCTGTATTACAAGCACTTAAAGTTACCATCGAAGCCTTTAGATTCATTTTATATATTTCAGATGTATTTAAAAATATATCATTTTCATCACTTCCTGCCATAGGAGAAAAGACTAATTTTGAATACATTGGCATTGAATCATTAATTAAAGTGTGCATTGCAAGGTGCAAAACATCGTAGGAAGGAGCCGTTTCCATGAAGCGAGACTTGTCTGCATTAACTCCAGAATATACTTTTCCCCCAAACTCACTATGCAAATCCTCTACTTCAGTTAATGCAAAAGGTAGTTTCTTTAAATTAACTAAACTCTTTTGTGAACTATCTAACATATTTTTATCGTATTCAGGAGCCATGAACAATATATCCAATTTTGTTTTGAATGATTTGTTTGCAAATAGTGAACTAAACCTTAATGTTGAAGAATAGGAATATGAAATGGGAAAATCCCTGATTAAATAGTTAAGATTACGATAGTCTAACTCATTAACTTTTGAATCCGGGTTAATTAAAATCTCAAAGGGCAAGTACCCTAAAATGCCCGATGGAATAATTAAAAGATTATTGCCTTTAATATTATTATAAATAGGGCTAACTAGAACATCATAAAGCCTTTGTGAGTGATAAACAAAGTTATTGAAATCATCTCTTTTTTCATTTGTTACATTAGTATTTTTCAAATTAAGAATATAGTCCAATGAACTATAAAAGTTTAGATCCAAATTAATTCTCCGGGTAAACAATTCTTTCTCAGTTAAAACAAAAATATATAAACTGGAATCCATTATTTGATATTCCACTAAGGCTTCATCCGCAGATAATTTATTCTTTAATTCATTTATGTCGATTACTGAAATATCGTACTTTAAAGAATAATATTTGGGATTATTTTTTTCGAGTTGACGAACTAAGGAATCATGCTTTTTTAACAACATTAATAAACGGCTGTCGAAAAAGTTAATCATTTTCGTATTCTTTTTTGTATTTTGATTCTCTTCAAATAACTGTTGCTTTACAGCATTTATTTCTTCATTGAGATTCTGATCCATTTTAAGAGTTACAGAATTAATATCAGAAGTTTGCAATGCCTTTGTATTCCTAATCGAAGCTAATAAAATGGCCGATTTGCTCTTTTCTGCAAATTCAAAAGATTTTTTCTGAAAGTAGTTATTCGATGTAATATTGTATAATTTATATGTTAGATTGATTACCTCATTATAAATTGGGAATATCTCACCTCTAATAATTTCCTGATTCTCTTTCTGTAGGCTTCTGCTTATTCTTTCCAATTGATCTAATAGCCATTCATAATTCTCTAAACTATTATATAAATTATTAACTCCCCCCACCAAATCATATTTCCTAATTAATGCCTTAGACTTTCCCCTGTATGCATCACTAAAACTTATATCATGGAAACTATTATCAACATTACCATCCTTATCTTTTACTAAAAATTTTTGCCATATTTTTATCGATCTATTGAAATAAAGTAGAGCCATATCAACATCGCTATTACTATCTAAATAGTAATTTCCAATTTTTGACAATATATTTGCATAAACTTTTGTTTTAAAACCGTTTTGTTCTCCCTCTATATCCAGGGCCATCTTGTAGTACTTATAGGCTTTCGCATTTTCAACTCTGGCTTTTAGATAGTTGGCATAGGAAACATATACTTCAACTCTCCTTTTGGGGTTTATATCTGGATTGCCAACTAGTGTTAATACTTTATTAAAAACTTCATTAATTTTCTCGTCATTATCAAGAAATTCATAAATTTTATTCAATTGCATATAAATTACAATCTTCATATCTATATCCGGATTATAACTTAAGGCTTTTTTTGCTAAGTTTTCTGAAAGGGTATAATTGCCGAGTTCCATATTTACAACGCTCAAATTATTCAAAGCCTTAATAAGTTCAGAACCCGTTTGGTTATTCGACAAATAAAGATCAACTACCTTATTATAATATAATTGGCTTAACGGATAATCTAAATCATTAAATGAATTTACACCCATATTAAGGTTTACTTTCGCCAAATTTATATCATCTTCACCAAAAAGGTCAATGTAGTATGTCTCAGAAATATTAAAGTAGCTATTTGCATTTTCTACTTTACCCATGAATGTAGCCAGAAGGCCATAACTATTATAAAATCTTGCTATTGCTAAACTATCAGGACTACCATCAGTACCAATTATTTCAGAAGCTAATTTAAAATGTGTATAAGCATTTTCATAATTCCCACGACTTGCCTTTACTATGCCAATATTTAAATGTGCATCAAATAAATCACGGCCAAAAAATGAATTACTTTCTAGTATTTCTACAGCTTTATTATAATTATTTAGGGCTTCTTCATATTCATGTTTTCTAAAACGAGCAATTCCAATGTAGTTATATGTTTTTGCTAACTTATTATCACTTTCACCGTAAACCTTTTTCTTTATTTCTAAAGATAATTTTAAAGTATCAAGTCCATTATCATATTCTCTATTTTGAACTAACAATTTTCCATAAACGTGATAAAATTCCGCTAAGAGTTTATCATTTATGCTATCTCCTTCAAGTAAATACTTTGATCTTATAACATCAACTATTGCATATTTGTCCCCCTTTTTTGACAAACTATCGGCTACATTAGTTATCTTATATAACTGTTTTTCTTTTTGGTTGTATTTATTAATATTTTCAAGTGTATCAAGTGTGTTATTTTCAGTATTCTCATTACCAAAAGAAGCTTTTACCAATGTTGATTGCATCAAAATACAAATTAAGAACGTTAAATAAATAAATAGCTTGTATCTAATAAACGATTTAAGCATCTTAATGGAAGCAATTAGTAATTAATATAATTTTTATCTCAACTATAGTGTTGTTAATCATAAATATATAATTTCAAACAAATAACTGCAAATTACTAAATAAAATTTAATAACAAAAAAAAAGGGAAGCAATGCTTCCCTTTACTTAACCAACCAAAAAACTAAAAGTTATTTGGACTTAACAAAATGTCCCCTGATATTCTTTTCTCCTTCACCAATAAAACTGAAAGAGTAAACATAATTTCCGGGTAACAAGCCTTCTGTATTAACTAATATCTCCTGTTCACCGTCATGAATCTCGATATTATTAATACCAACTACTTTTTTGCCACTCAAGTCATATATTTCAAGACTTGCTTGACTAAATTCACTAGTTGTACTAACGTTAAATTTTAAGTTGCTTACAACCGGGTTAGGGTAAGCACTTACATCTACATTAGTTAATTGTTCATTTTCCAACAATGGAAGTTTTATTTCAGTATTGTTTAGTTTGTTGTTTTCATTATCAATAAGCAAGCCACCTGGAAGAAGTCCAACTATTTCTCCATTTTCAATTTGCTCACTCTGATTAGCAGCAACTTCAATTACAAATAATCTGTCGCCACTAACACTGCTTGTCTCTCGGCTCTGATTTAGCCAATTTGCCCTTATAATACCACTCTCATTATCAACGGAATAATTAAAGTTTTCATCAGGCCCACTTATACTTATTATATTTATTTTATCAATTGGATATACTAAACTCAAATCAAAGCCATTAAGTTCTCCCTCAAAACTGGAGGCAATAGCGAACTTCGTTGTTTCTTGTTTATCAGTTTTACTTAATATGTAATAATCTGTAGAGAACAAGTCAATATCTCTTCCTGAAGGATCCCATTCACCTTCAACGTCTCCTCTACTGGTTGCCCAGGCATTTTGGGTATATACAATTACAGATCTTGTAGGCTCAAGAGTTATTGGAATGTCTTGAAATGCCCAATCTCCTCCTGGGAATGGATTTCCCTGAATTAAATATTCAACAAATATTAAATGAAAATCCCACATGTCTACTTCACCATCTGCATCAACATCAGAGGCAGCAAACTCTACTTCAGTAAGTTCAATCCAACCATGAGCAGCCCAAAAAACGAGCATGGCATCATATAAATCAACGCCAAATGATTCCTCAGAGATTTCTGCGGAAATAATATAATCTCCATAATCAATACCACTGAAAGTAAATTCACCATCTGCATTCGTTGTAACAGAAGTTATTAAGTTATTATTAAGATCATACAACTTAACATTTATATCTTCCACTGGCTGGTTAATATCATTATGATAGTAGTAGTGCCCAGTAATTTCATTTTGTGAAAACAACTGATTAATAAATATCAGTGGTACTACTAAAAAAATTGATAAAATCTTATATATTTTCATATCGCATTGATTTATGAATTGAATAAAAAAGGACACCTTGTCATATATTAGTAACAAAAACTTATCTTTTTATACCCCCCCCTACTAAATTTTTTAATTTTTTTTTTTATAATTATATTTCTACTTTTGAACGTCCTTAAAATACACTTAAAATGAAGAGATTAATCGGCTTGTTTTACCTGCTAATATTACTCACAATCAATACATTAGCACAAGACAACCAAAAAATTCAAATTAACATCGACCATTACAAAGATAGTTCATTATTATTAACATCTTACTACGGAAATAAAATTAGATTAATAGATACCAGTTATTCCAATAATGGAAAATTCACTTTTGATTACGATTCTATGCTCCCTGGTGGGATTTATATGGCTGTAAGTAAACAGAAAACAAAACTTTTTGAATTTATAGTTAATGGTGAAAAAAAGGTAATTTTTCATACCGATACAAGTGAGTATATTCAAAACATGAAAATAAAAGGTAGCAAGGAAAACACTACTTTTATTGACTATGTTAAATTTAATGAGGGAATTTTCAGACAAAGCAAAAAAATAAATGATAAACTGGAAAAATTTAAAGAGGACAAGGAACTGGAGATAAAACTAAAGCATCAACTTGACTCGCTTACAAAAGTTTCTATAGATTATAAATTAAATTTGATAGAATCGGAATCGGAATTATTCGTTTCAAAACTAATTGCATCCATGCAAGATGTAAAAATTCCGGAAAAAATTCTAGAGTCTAAAGATAGTTCCTATATATACAGGTATTATAAGCAACATTTTTGGGATAATCTGGATTTATCCGATTCAAGATTTTTAAGAACACCTATGTTGGACAAAAAGGTAAAAGAGTATTTTGACAAACTCGTATTAATTCATCCTGACTCAGTTATAAATAACATAGACCTTTTGATAAACAAAGCCAGAAAATCAAGAGACAATTATAGTTATTTGCTATGGCATTTTATTCAGGAATATCAAAACCCAAAATATATGGGATTCGACAATGTTTTCGTTCACCTGGTGGAGAGTTATTTTGATAATCCGGATTATAATATTACAAATAATACTCCATCAGTTAGAAAAACATTAAAAGAAAGATCTGATATAATTAAACCCCTTCTGCTGGGAAGCAAAGCTCCGGATCTAATCTTAATTGATACTGCAGGTGCTTACACTTCATTTAATCATATTAAAAATAATTATTTGGTTATTTTATTTTATGATTATGAATGCGGTATATGTAAAAATGAAATCAAGTACCTTACTGAAAACATGCCTGCGTGGAACTATGATGTTGGAGTATTTGCAGTAAATGTTAATGGTGATTTAAATAAATGGAAAGAATTTATAGCTGAACATAAAATACAAAACTGGAATAATGTTAATGGCACCAGAAGCGTAACGGCAGATTTCCATGATGTTTATGACATTTATGGTACTCCTGTAATTTATTTACTTGATGAAAATAGAAAAATTATTGCGAAAAGAATGGGTGCAGAACAGATTGTTTCAATAATTGAAAGAAATGAAAAAAATAAAAACGATACGAAATAACCCATTATGTGGGATATACTGGATTCGAACCAGTGACCCCCGCCCTGTCAAGGCGATGCTCTAAACCAACTGAGCTAATATCCCATACAAGGTGCAAAAATATCAAAATAATAAACCAAATTTTATTAAAAAAATAATATCACAAAATTTAAATACATGAAAATATTTAAGCTAGTACTTTTGAGTATTGGATTCTTATTCACAGTTTTATCTTATGGACAGGAAGAATCAAAGAATATTAAACTTGAAGAAATATGGAAATATTATAAATTTCTTCCCAAAGACATTACGGGTATGCATTCATTAAATGATGGTACACATTATACATCATTGAAAAACGGATCATTAGTTATGTATGATTATAAAAATGGAGATTCAATAAACACCTTAATTTATGCCGATAAGTTAGTTCCAGAAGATTCTGAAAAACCAATAAAATTAAAGTCTTTTAGTGCTAATGTGGATGAAAATCTTTACCTGATACCCACTAAAACTGAAAAAATATATCGCCATTCATCAAAATCAAAGTTTTACATTTGGGACAAGACAAAGGAAAGCCTCAAATTATTATCTGACGGGAAACAGAGATTGGCCGACTTCTCTCCTACGGAGAATAAAGTTGCATTCGTAAGAGATAATAATATTTTTATTAAAGATTTAAATACAGGTGAAGAGAAGCAAATTACAAATGATGGTAAACTCAACTCAATAATTAACGGAACATGCGATTGGGTTTATGAGGAAGAGTTTGGCTTTACTAAAGGATTTTATTGGTCGCCAGAAGGAACGAAAATAGCATTTTACCGTTTCGATGAAAGCAGAGTTAAAGAGTATTCATTAACTTTTTATGGAGACCTTTATCCTGAGGAATATAAATATAAATATCCCAAAGCGGGCGAAGATAACTCTGTAGTTGAAATTCTTGTTTATGACCTTAAAAGTGGGAAAACTGTGAAAATGGATATAGGTAACGAGACCGATCAGTATATACCAAGAATAAAATGGTCGAACGATGACAATTTACTAGCTATCGAGCGACTTAACCGGCTTCAAACTCATTTGGACATATTATTATCAGATGCAACAAACGGTAGTTCTAAAACAATTTATACCGAAGATAATAAATACTATGTTGACATTACTGATGACCTAACTTTTATAAATAATAATGAGTTTATTATTAGTTCTGAAAAAAGCGGTTTTAATCACCTATATTTATATAATATCAAAGGTAGTTTGGTTCGCCAACTTACAAGTGGAGAATGGGATGTAACTAAAGTATATGGATATGATAAATCAAAAAAGAGAGTATTTTATCAATGCGCAAAGTCAAGTCCTTTAAACAGAGATATTTATTATACAACACTTAAATCGAAAAACGTAAAAGTATCAAGTAAAACAGGAACAAATACTGCCGAATTTAGTAATAACTTTAAGTATTACATTGGCAGGTTTTCTTCATCTGAACATGCACCTATAATAAGTGTTAACGAATCAAATGGAAAAATCGTCAGAATTCTGGAAGACAATGAGGAATTTATGGCTAAACTAAAATCTTATAATTTAAGTAAAAAAGAGTTCTTTACTATTGAGTCGCCTGAATTTAAACTCCCTGACTCTTCAATTGTTGCTTTAAATGCCTGGAGAATATTACCACCTGATTTTGATGAAAACAAAAAATATCCGGTTCTATTAACCATTTACGGAGGGCCAGGCTCTCAGGAAGTTACAAATTCCTGGGGATATTTTAATTATTTCTGGTATCAAATGTTAGCTGAAAATGGGATAATTGTAATGTCAGTTGATAATAGAGGTACCGGAGCCAGAGGTGAATTATTTAAAAAAATGACTCAAAAAGAACTCGGCAAATACGAAACACTGGATTATATTGAGGTCGCAAAGTATATGGGTTCACTTCCATACGTTAATAAAAATAAGATTGCAATTTTTGGATGGAGTTATGGTGGCTTTATGGCAAGTAATGCTTTATTTCAGGGTGCCGATTACTTTAATACAGCCATAGCCGTGGCTCCCGTAACAAACTGGAGATACTACGATAATATTTACACAGAAAGATTTATGGTTAAACCACAGGATAATGAAGATGGTTATGATAAAAATTCTCCAATAAATCATGTGGATAAATTAAAAGGCAATTACTTATTAATTCACGGAAGTGCAGATGATAATGTACATTTTCAGAATACTATGGATTTGATAACTGCACTGGTGGCTGCCGACAAACAGTTTGATCTAATGGTGTATCCAAATAAAAATCATAGTATATATGGTGGTAATACCAGGTATCATCTGTTTCACAAGATGACTAACTTCTTATATGAGCATTTAAAATAAAAATTTGCAGCAATTATTTTTTGTAGTATATTTGCCGCCCGATAATTAGATATATTTATAAACATTAATCGAAAGGATTAGGTATTTACAATGATTATTATTCCTATTAAAGAAGGCGAGAACATCGATAGAGCCTTAAAAAGATTTAAGCGCAAATTTGAAAAAACAGGCGCAATGAAAGAACTCAGAGCACGTCAAAGGTTCACGAAACCTTCTATCGTCAAAAGAGAGCAAAATCTTAAGGCAATATATGTTCAAAAACTTCGCCAGGCTGAACAGGGTTAATTAAACCCTATTTTAGGAATTTTTAAGGAAGAAATTTTGAACCTGATAGTTTTTTAACTATATTTGGTTCAGGATTTCTTCTTTTTTTTTATGGCTATAGAAAAGTACTTTCAATATATAGAATCGGAAAAACGATTTTCACCACACACTATAGTTGCGTATAGAAATGACATTCTGGAATTCAGAGGTTTTCTGGAGGAAGAATTCGAAATAAATGACATTAACCAAGCCTCAGCCGAAACTATCAGATCGTGGATTGTTAGTTTACTGGATTCCGGTTTATCTCCAACAAGCATCAACAGAAAGATAAGTACTCTGCGTTCATATTTTAAATTCCAATTAAGTAGAAATCTAATAAAATCTAACCCCGCATTACAAGTAATGGCAGTAAAGCAATCTGAGAGATTGCCAAAATATATAAATCAGGATGATTTAAATGAATTATTGAACTCTTTTTCGCCAAATAACTTTATTGAATCCAGAGAGAAAATAGTGGTAGAATTACTTTATTCAAGTGGAATTAGACTTAGCGAATTGATATCTCTGAAATACTCCTCTATAAACAAAAGCCTAAATACTGTTAAAGTACTTGGAAAAAGAAATAAAGAAAGGTTGATACCGTTAAGTGAAAAAACACAATTGGCAATTGAGGATTACAATTATTTTAAATTAAAAGAACTACCAACTGCTGAAGATTGGTTGATAGTTACTAATAAGGGTAAAAAAGCATATCCAAAGATGATTTACAGAATAGTTGACAATGCTTTAAACAATATAACAAAAGGAAAGCGAAGCCCACACACTCTCAGACATAGTTTTGCAACACATATGTTAAATAACGGGGCAGACTTAAATACAATAAAAGAGTTACTGGGACATTCCAGTCTCGCAGCAACTCAGGTATATACACATAATACAATAGAACAATTAAAAACTATATATTCTAATGCCCATCCAAGGGCAAAATTTAAAAAAGGAGGTTGATATGAAAGTAAACATTAATGCAGTTCAGTTTAAAGCTGATAAAAAACTTGAAAACTTCATTGAAAAGAAGATTGGTAAGCTTGTTGGCTTATATGATGGTGTAATTGGAACGGAAGTTACACTTAGAGTTGAAAAATCTGAGGCAAAAAATAATAAAATTTCTGAAATTCGTATAGAAGTTAAAGGTCCGGATTTATATGCAAAAAAGCAGAGCGACACCTTTGAAAATGCCACTGACACTGCGATTGACGCACTTAAGAAACAACTAGAAAAGTACAAAGAAAAGATAAAAAAATAATTTTTAGATTTTTTTTACTTTTTCTTTGGTAAATAAAAATATAGTATCTATTTTTGCAGACCTTTTTGAGAGGAGAGGTCTGCTTTTAATTTCAGACCACAGTTCATAGATTGATGAAATAATAAAATCGGGATAAAATCCGGTTTTAAAATTGATAAATGCCAGCATAGCTCAGTTGGCCAGAGCAGCTGATTTGTAATCAGCCGGTCGGGGGTTCGAATCCCTCTGCTGGCTCCAGGTTTTTTATCAATTTGATTGGGGGGATACCGAAGCGGTCAAACGGGGCAGACTGTAAATCTGTTGGCTCAGCCTTCGGAGGTTCGAATCCTCCTCCCCCCACACACTCTGAGATCAGAGGAGATTTTAAGTAGTTTGCGTTTAAATAATTAATAATTACTTAAGAGCAACTCTTAGAGCTCGGAACTTAAAGCGGGAGTAGCTCATCTGGTAGAGCGACAGCCTTCCAAGCTGTAGGTAGCGAGTTCGATCCTCGTCTCCCGCTCTTCCGCCGGGGTAGCTCAGGGGTAGAGCGCTTCCTTGGTAAGGAAGAGGTCACGAGTTCAATTCTCGTCCTCGGCTCAGTAAAGAATATTATAAATAAAGAAACACTTTAATTTTATTAACAAGTTTTAGATATGGCTAAAGAAAAATTCGAACGTTCCAAACCTCACGTAAATATTGGAACCATTGGACACGTTGACCATGGAAAAACAACGTTGACTGCTGCCATTACACTTTCATTGCAAGATCAAGGTTTGGCATCATTC
>PKTA01000170.1 GCA_002869365.1 Marinilabiliales bacterium
ATTAAAAACGAAATATTCATATGAGAAAAACAACCTTGTCACTATCAATTCCGATTATTATTGTAATTACTTTATTTGCAAATAGTTGCACTAAAAAAGTTACTCCTGTGCCCACCTATAATTTTACTGATGAATTTAAGTCGTATTGTTTGTTTCAGCCCGGAAGTAGTTGGGACTATTATAAATCTGATTTGGAGGATACTGTTACAGTAAACGTTGACGAATTAATTGACTATGTTTGGTATAATAATGTGGATGAAATATATTATTATGAGGCATATAATATGGTTTTTTCTTCTAATAGCTTAGGATATAAAGTTTTAGAAATAACAGCCGGAAGCACAAAAGATGCCATAAACCCCATGAATTCACTGATGAGAATATTTTTTGATAATGGAGATTACCGTTTGGTTTTTGATGCCAAGTATCCTTTAGGTGAAGAGCAGATTGTAGGTCAGCAGGAAGGTGTATATGAAAATGTTGAAATTCTGCCAAGTATGAAATTACATGGAAATTCATATTCCGATGTATATCACACCAGAGTTACAGATTTCTACAATCAGGGATTTGGAGATTTCGATTTTTATATTGCAAAAAACCATGGCCTAATCAAAATGAGGAATATTGTAAACAATGACACAATAGTAACTGAATTGATAAACTCAAATCCGATACAATAATTAATACTACTAAAAAGGGATAAAAAAAACCGCCTTGCCTGAGGCAAGACGGTTTTTTGTGTTTTGAACATCTTTAAAGCATTCTGATTTTTTCTTTTATCAAATCAATTTCTTTTTTTGCCTTATCAATTTTTTTCTGAAAATCATCTTTAAAAGTACTTGATTTACTGCTCACTGTAAAAAATCCTATATTGTTCTCCCATAGTGTAACATCTTCCTGTAACTTTTTAATTTTAGCACTTAAGAAGGCTCTTTCTTTTGAAATAACTCTGTCTGCATCAGGAGCACTTTTCATTATTTCAACTTTCTCCTTAAAATCTTCCTTAGTTAATTCCGATTTTTTAATCTGCATTTTATCCAATAAAGCATCAACTGCATCGCGATAATCTGCCTGAACTTTGTCTTTTTTATCGAAAGGAACATAACCTATTTCAACCCATGAACGCTGGAAGCCTTTTAGTGTATCAAGATTTTTATTTTTGTCCTTAGTAGGCTTAAAGGCTATTATATTTGCAATAATTTCCTCTTTTGCTTTAAGATTATTTTTTTCTTCATCTTTTCTGCCTTTAAAATGTGCAGTTTTATTATTAAAGAAAATATCACATGCAGCACGGAATCGTTTCCATATTTTATCGGAATGCCTGCGTGGCACAGGGCCAATTGCTTTCCATTCCTTCTGCAATGATATTAATTTATTTGTAGTTGCCTTCCAGTCGGTACTATCTTGTAAATTCTCAGCCTCTATACACAAATCCAACTTTTTGTTGTAGTTGTTCATTTGCTGATCTTTCACTTCACTAAAGAAACTACGTTTTCTTTCAAAGAAATTATTAAGGTGACCACGGAATGTTTCCCAAACTTCATCATTATGAGCTTTGGGAACTCTACCAATAGTTTTCCATGTTTTTAAAAGGGTATTAACTTTATCGGTATTCTGATTCCAATCTTTTATGGTTTCAAATTCCTGTGAAACAACTTCTTTAACCTGCTCAATAAGAGCAAGTTTTGCTTTATAATTATCTTCCTGGACATTTTGTATTCCAGCGTAATATTCTCTTCGCTTCTCATTTATTTTATCAGTGGCAGCTTTAAATCTCTCCCAAAGTTCATCTCTTTTATCACTTGGAGCCGGGCCAATCTCACGATATTCGTCATGATATTTTTGCAGTAATTTAAAAGATTTAACAATCGAATCTTCCATTAATAATTCTTCAGCCTTTTCACATAAAGCAATTTTTGCTTCCATGTTTTTCTTCATGTCGAGATCTCTCAACTCATTGTTTATTCTGACTTTATCGAAGAATTTTTCAACAAGAAAATGGTAGTTTTTCCATAATTCACTCAATTCTGCTGCCGGAACCATACCAATTTCTTTCCATCTTTCCTGTATGGCTTTAAACTCATCGTAAGTTTTTTTAAGAGTTTCTTCCGAGTTTATAAGTTCTTTTAATTCCTCAAGAATATCATGTTTAAGTTGGAGATTTACAATTTTTTGCTTTTCCAACTGCTCAGAAAATTTTGCCTTATTATGGCGATATACTCCGAACGCAACATTAAATCTATTCTCTAAAGGATCCTCATTATGAACGAATTCTTCCTCATTTCCTCCTTCAGAAATAAAATCCTGTAATTCGGAAGCAATTTCTTCTTTATTGAGTTTTATGAAATGAGTTTTTATTTCAACAACCTGCTTTTTAATAACAGAAATATCTTTTTCCTCAACAACCTCTTCGAGAAGTTCAACCAATTCCTGCTTGTTTAGATGGTCATAGTCAATCTCAGCATCATCATGGGTAATTTTTTTAATTTTCCCACCTAACAATGCCTTAATTTCATTTACTTCACTAACTGACAATTGACGTCCAATATTTTCGTCATCATCAACAGAATTTTCTTTCTTATCCTCTACAGGTTCTGCTTTTTTATCTTCAAGTAAATCTGAAATTTCTTCTTTTTCTGCCTTATTAATCTGAGGCTTTTCAACACTTGGAGTTACTTCCTTTTGTTTTCCTTTTAGAAGGTCGGAAATTTCATTTTTTTCCTCAGCATTTATTTGCTTTTCATCTTTTTTTATCATCTCAACTTTTGTTGATTCAGACTTCTCATCCGTACTTTTTTCCGGATTTTGATTGGATTGTGTCTTCTCTTCCATTATTAAATAAACAATTTATGTTTTAGAATTACATCGCTTAAAGCGACAGATTGCTTTCTCAAATATATTCTCCAATTTTTATAAGGAAGGCAAAAATAGTAATTATTTACTCTTATTACCCTCATGTACTAAAAAACAAATCTTTAACTAAGATATGTCTACAATTTAAATTTATTTACACTTTTGCTAATGCCTGATCTAAATCGGCAATAATATCTTCTACATCTTCAATACCAACCGACAATCTTATTAATCCATCGGTAATTCCTGAACTTTCTCTATCTTCTTTTTTCAATTTCGAATGGGTCATGGAGGCAGGATGTTGGATTAATGTCTCGATTCCTCCCAAAGAAACTGCCAAAAGAGCCAGTTTAACATTATTCATTACTGTTTTACCTGCAACAAGTCCGCCTTTTACTCCAAATGAAATCATTGCTCCTGGTCCGTCCATTTGTTTCAGTCCCAACTCATATTGAGGATGTGATTTTAATCCCGGATATAATACCCAATCAACTTTTGGATGTGCTTCTAAAAACTCTGCAACTTTAATTGAATTTGCCTGAGCTCTGTCGATACGTATTCCAAGAGTTTTTAGTCCTCTTCTTACAAGGAAAGCCTGATGTGGATCCATATTGAATCCCATATTCAACATAACATATTTAAGTTCGTCGAACATTTCCTTTTCTTTTGCAATTACAATTCCACCAACTATATCAGCATGTCCGTTGATAAATTTTGTCATAGAATGCAATACGATATCTGCTCCAAAATCAAGTGGCTTCTGCAAATAAGGACTACAGAAAGTATTATCAACACAAACTTTTATTCCATGCTTATGAGCCAATTCAACACAAGCCTTTATATCTGCAATACCAATAGTAGGATTAGCAGGAGTTTCCAGGTATATTAACTTAGTATTTGGTTTTATTGCCTTTTCAATATTCTTTACATCTGTTGTATCAACAAAATCAAACTCAACTCCAAACTTAGGATACAGTTTCTCCATTATACCTCTTGAGGGACCATATAAAGCGTTATGACCAATAAAATGATCTCCCTTACCTAAAAGCGTGAGATACACTGTGTTAACGGCTGCCATACCTGAAGCCACTGCCAATCCTGCATATCCGTTTTCGAGCTCGGTTACTGCCACTTCTAAATCTTCTATCGTTGGATTTCCCAAACGGGTATATATATATCCTTTTTCCTCACCGGAGAAACATCTTGCTCCATGATCGGCATCTTTAAAACTAAATGTAGAAGTTTGATAAATTGGAGTGATAGCACTACCTTTTTCGTCGGTAACACCACCGGCATGTATTAACTTTGAGTTGAATCCTTTATTTTTTGTATCCATTATTTTATCTTTAGAGTATTGTTAATAAAAATTAGTGTTGGCAAAAGTTTTCACCATATTTTAAATCATTGGAAATGAAGTCGGAAACCAGTTTATTTGCATCTGCTCCTTCTACTCCAACAAAAACATTGATATTTCTTTCGTTTAAAATTTTAATTGCTTTAGGGCCTATTCCACCTACCAAAACATCTGTAGCATTTTCATCGGCCAACCAGTTTGGTATAACTCCTTCGGCATGTGGAGGAGGAACTTTATTATATTTCTTTATCAGTTTATTGTTTTCTATTTCTGCAAAGAAAAACAATTTACTATGTCCAAAATGATGAGCAAGCACCTCTCCTTCAAGAGGTATGGCAATTTTAGTCATTTTTTTAGTTTAAATCTAGAAAGGCCAGAAGTTATTATCGTTCCAAATCTGTTCCTTTAAATCTTCATTCAATTTATAAAGCAAACCATGATGAGTTTTTTCCCAATCGGCAAGCATTTGATAAGTTTCTTTTTCCTTCGGGTCAGTTGCCTCTTTAGCACGATTTGAATATACTTCGATGGCACGATTTTCAAAATCTATTGCCGCTGAAATTGCTGCTGCTTCAAAGCCTGCTGCTGAGATCTCAGTTTTTATCTTTTCTGTCAATATCTGAACAACTGTTTCATCTTCCTCCGGTTGAGCTTCATTATCAAGAAATGCGTGATGAGCCTGATAATTTTTGAATTGTTTTACCAAAAAGTCGATATGTGCCGACTCTTCTTCAGCCATCATCTCAAATATTTTTTGTGCAGATTTGCTCTCCGAATTCCTTGCAGCCTGAGTATAAAATGCTTTCCCTTTTCTCTCCAGTAAGATAGCCGTTTTTAAAACGTCTATTGTTTTATCATTTTGTTCCATTATAAATCCTTTAAAATTAACAACTCACAAAATTAAGGAAATATCCGATTGAAAAAGACTTTTTTTATACTTCAAAATAGCTCTAAATAAGCATTAGTTTTGGCAAATAGCTTAATTTAGCATAATAAATACTAACATCAATTAAAACTGTGATACCAGATACTCATACATATAACATAAGCCAACTTTTAAAGGTAAATAATTACCCTGAAGTTGAGCGCATTCTAGAACTGCCATCCTCAGGTTCGGGCAGGATATATTTTAGGATAAGTTTTAAAAGCAAAAATGCTGAGAACATTATTGCATCTTTTAATCCTGAGGTGAACGAAAATATTGCACAATACTCCTTTACAATTCATTTTATTGAGATAGGATTAAAAGTACCAAAGATATTTGCAAAGGATGAATCCTACCAGTATTTCCTCATGGAAGACCTTGGTAATACCAGTATGCTTGATGCAATAACCAACATGAATTGGGAGGAAAAAATCAATCTTTATAAACAAGTTCTAAACGAATTGATAAGATTTCAGTTCGACGGCATCAAAGGTTTGGATCTTGATGTGGCATGGCCTGTAAGCAAATTTGAGAAACAAAACGTTTTATGGGATTTAAATTATTTTAAATATTACTTCATAAAAACACATAACATATCATTTCACGAATCTAGTTTAGAAACTGATTTTCAAATGCTTAGCAATGTGCTTCTGGATACTGAGTCCGAGTTTTTTCTATACAGAGATTTTCAGGCACGGAACATTATGATTAAGGATGGGGAAACATGGTTCATCGATTTTCAAGGAGGAAGACAAGGCCCGTTGCAATATGATTTGGTTTCACTCCTTTATCAGGCAAAAGCCAATTTAAGTGAAGAATTTAGAAATGAATTATTCAACTATTATGTTCAACTCTTGGAAGCCAAATCCTATGAAAATATAGAAAGTTTTAAACAAAATTATAATGCTTTTATCTGGTTTAGGATGATGCAGGTAATGGGAGCCTACGGTTACCGGGGAATACTTCAGCGAAAAGCACATTTTCTGCAAAGCATTCCTTTTATGATTAACAATATTAAAGTTCTGCTACAGGAAAAGGCATTGGGGAATAAATACCCCGAATTGAATTCAGTTTTTAATCAAATATGCAATTTAAAGGATTACCAAACTGATGGATTGGAAGCAAACAAACTTACAATTGCAGTAAACAGTTTCTCCTATAAAAAAGGAGGTTATCCTACTGATATTAGTGGCAATGGTGGCGGGTTTGCCTTCGATTGCAGAAGTCTGCCTAACCCCGGAAGATATAAAGAGTTACAAGATTTTACCGGCAAAGACAAACTCGTAATCAACTTTATGAAACAAAGTAGTGTAGGCACCGATTTTATTAATCAGGCATACAAATTGGTTCAGCAGAATATAGATAATTATCTCGACAGAGGGTTTAAAAATCTGCAGGTAAATTTCGGTTGTACGGGTGGTAAACACCGATCGGTTTATTGCGCAGAAAATATTGCAAATATGATTGAAGATGAATATGGTGAGAAAGTAAATGTTAAACTTGTTCATCAACAAATTGAAAAGGGTATTTAATGAAAGCATTTATTTTGGCAGCAGGACTGGGAAGCCGACTAAAACCATTAACCGACGAATTACCAAAAGCACTGGTTGATGTTGGCGGAATGAGCATACTCGAACGGCTGATTAACAGACTGATAGGCATTGGGGTTACAGATATACTAATCAACGTACATCATCATTCAGATCTGATTAAAAGTTTTATAGAAGAGAATAAATGGCCAAATATAAATATCAGTATTTCAGATGAAAGCGGACAATTACTCGATACGGGAGGCGCTATAGTTCATGCCAAAGATTTCTTTACAGGAAGCGAAAATATTCTCATTCACAATGTAGATATTTTAAGCGATATCAATTTTCAACTTCTTGAAAAATTCCACAATAACAATAACAATCTTGTAACACTTTGTGTTAGAGACAGGAATACATCACGAAAACTGATTTTCAATCTGGAAAATCAACTCATTGGCTGGACTAACACTTCTACAAATCAATTTAAATGGGTTAATAATAGTACAACAGAATTCCATAGAACACTTGCATATAGCGGCATTTATATTGCATCTCCCGAATTTGCCTCAAAAATTACGGCAAAGGGGAAGTTTTCAATAATCGATACCTGGCTGGAATTGGCAAAAAAAGAGAAAATTTTTGCATACGAAGACAATGATAGCAATTGGTTCGATCTGGGAAGTATTGATAGAATAGAGAAGGCAACTAAATTTTTAAAAGAAAAAGAATCATCGGAAAAATTTCTTGAGAAGGTGGCTGCTGACATATCTCAAATAAGCAGGAAAGAACTATTAAATACACTTGTCATTCTGCCCAACAAGCGTTCGATTGTATTTCTTAAAAAACACCTTTGCTCAGGAAGAGTAAAATCGGTTTGGCTGCCAGAAATGCTTAGTATAGATGAGTTTATGCAAAAGGTTTCGGGCTTTACTCTTGCCGATCCACTAAAATTATTTTTTAATTTATTTCATATTTATAAGGAAATTTTTGGAAGTAATGCAAGAAGTTTCAGCGATTTCATCTCATGGGCTCCCATGATAATAAGAGATTTCAATGATATAGATTTGCATCTGGCTAATGCCGAAGAAGTGCTAAAACATATAAGCGAGGCCAGAGCAATTAAAGAGTGGAATCTGGATGGCAGCCAACTTACTGAAATGCAATTGGCTTATATTAAATTCTATCAGGCACTTTTTCCAATGTATGAGCAGTTTCATCTTAAAATGAAAAGTGAAAACATAGCCTATGCAGGATTTATTTACAGATATATTTCCGATAATTTAGAAACACTTATTGATCAACTGAAATGGAAAAATTATTTCTTAGCAGGATTTAGCGCACTTTCTAAATCGGAAGAAAAAATATTTGGTTATATAAAGGATAATAGAAACACTAAAATATTCCTAGATGCTGATGAATATTACGTAAATGAAAAAGACTATGATCTGGCCACTCAGGAGGCAGGAAAGAATATTAAGCAATTAATAGAAAACTGGAAATTACCTGAATTTAAATACCTCACTAACAGACTAATAAGCTCTACAAAGAAAATCAATCTATATGCAGTTCAGTCGCCATTATCGCAGGTAAAATTAGCAGCCTCTTTAATTTTAAAAAATGAAGAAAATTATACTGATAGCGAAACAGCCATAGTTTTAGCAGATGAAAATTTGCTAATTCCATTAATAAACTCATTGCCCGACAAACAAGCCAACTCCAACAAATCAATTAATTATAATGTTACACTTGGTTATCCACTTACATATAGTCCGTTAAAGGGTTTTATTTATGATTGGCTGCATTTATTAATTGAATACAGGCAAGATGGGAATAAGCAATTCAGGAGCAGAAATCTAATCAAAATATTTTTTAGCAATGTTTTAATATCATGTCTTGACAGGCAACAACAATCTGAAATAAAAACAGTCAGCAATTATTTTATCACCAACAACATAAGTTTTATTGAAAGAACTGAACTACTCAAATTATTTAAAACCAATGCTGAAAGTTTAAACATAATTGCTGAAATTATATTTAGTAAGCCTACGAATTCTGAATCGGTAAACCGGAGTATTATTGAAATTCTTCTTTTGCTTGACGAAAAACTCGACGAAAACAGTCCTAAAAATATAATTTTAAAAGAGCAAATAAATCTATTTTTAGGTATAAGTAAGCGTTTTGAATTAAATGCCACAGGCAATTTCGAAAATATTGATTTACAGACATTTTCAAATCTGTATTTCCAGTTGGCCTCCAATTACAGCATAAATTTGAAAGGAGAGCCATTAAGTGGAATTCAGATAATGGGAATGCTTGAAACCCGAGCCCTGGATTTCAAAAACCTGATTATAATTTCTGCCAATGAAGGCATTTTACCAAAGGCTGCCATGCCCGATTCATTTATTCCTTTTGATATCAGAAGAAATTATGGCCTTCCCCTACCCCAGGATAAAAATTCGGTGATGGCTTATCACTTTTTCAGATTGTTGCAGTATTCACAAAATGTGGCACTAATTTATGACGAATCGTCAGAAGGTTTAGGAGTTGGAGAACCAAGCAGGTTTATCCGACAAATAGAACTTGAACTTAGCAAACTGAACGAAAATATAGACTTAAAAAAACACTTACTAAATATTGAGGGTAATGTAAGTGCCAGTGAAATTATTATTAATAAGAATGATAAAATAATGCTTCTTCTTGATGAAAAAGCAAAAAAAGGCTATTCTCCATCGGCACTTAACACCTTTATTTATTGTAGTTTAAAGTTCTATTTTCAATATATTTTAAAAATTAAAAAGGAGGAAGAGATAGAAGTTTCTGTTGAGTCGAACACTTTTGGAAGCATTATCCACGATGCTTTGGAAGAAATATATAAACCTTATGTTGGCAAAACAATACAAATTGATGGCTTAAAACAAATTTTGAAAAATCTTGATGTAATTTTACTGAAATATTTTGAAAAGCATTACAACACTAAGAACATCATGTTTTGCCAGAATTACCTTATTTGGAAGGTCAGCAAGCAATATATCGAGAACTTTATAAAGTCGGAAATAAGCGTTTTAAAAAACGATACAATTGAAATTATTGGTCTTGAACAAAACAAATCGTATGTTTTATCAACCGATAATGGAGATATTAATTTACACGGAATTATTGACAGAGTCGACAGGCCTTCTTCGTCTGGTATACAGAGAATAGTTGATTATAAAACAGGCAAAGTTGAACAAACTAATATTACCCCAAAAACTATTGAAGATCTGATTGAAAAAACCGATTATGCCAAAGCATTTCAAGTGTTGTTTTATAAATTTGTTTATCAAAAATCAGAAGGAATTAATACTGATTTGGAAAGCGGAATAATCAGTTTAAGGAATCTGAGAAGCGGTTTTATGAAATTTGGAATAAAAGATTATGAAGGCGATATAATTACTGATTTCGGTAATTTACTTAGCACTCTTTTCGCAGAAATTTATAATAGAGATAGCAGTTTTAAACAAACGGAAGATACTAAAGTTTGTGAATATTGCGATTTTAAAAATATTTGTAAACGTTAGAAAATTATCTGTTAATAATTTCCTTTACCCTATCGTTTCTTTCAAACAGATGAGCAGCAAATAATTCTGCAAGTTTGGCATTAACAGCATTTCCAAATTGTTTATATGCACTTCTGTCTTCAATATGTAATTTAAAATCATCAGGAAAACTTTGAAGCCGAGCGGCTTCTCGCGGAGTAATCCTTCTGCCAAGTTCTCCAACAATGGAAGTTTGCGTAATGGCAACTAAAGCCGGAAAATATGTTGGTTTTTTTACCCTTATTCCCGAAGGCCGGAATTGCATAATTGTATTCCAGATATCTCCTTCAGGGTTCTTTCCTGCCTGCCATTCAAACTTTGCTTTAGCACCATAAAAAAGAGTATTCTTTCGGGCCTTTTTCAACCATTGATTAAATTGCTTTTTCTTACTTAAATAGAGATGTATATTCTTATAAACAAAATTCTTCTTCCAAAAGGGGAAACTATTAACAATCTCATGATCAATGTCATCAGTAAAATAATCAGTCCATATAGGAAATCCGGGCAAATCGTTTCTGCAAATTTTAAAGAAATCGTTCCAAATTTCTATGAGCTTTATTTCTTCGTCTTTAAGTTGGTATTTCTTAAGATTTTCAATTTCTGAATTCTCACTTAAAATTGTAGAAATACTGCTTTCGGGAATATTCTTTTTATCGAAAATAAATGGCTGAATATCATCCAAATCTTTTCTCTTACAAAGAATAAAAACCCTTTCCCTAAACTGAGGTATTCCAATGTAATGCGGACTAAAAATAAAAGGAAATTCAGGACAATTATAACCAATTTCATCCAGATTATGCTTTATAACTTTCCAGGTATTTCCATTATCATGGCCGGCCAGATTACGAACATTTTCAAGCAATAAATATTCAGGTTGATGATATTGTGCTATTCGAATTATATCGAAAAACAGTGTCCCTCTGGGATCATTAATACCTTCTCTGTTTCCGGCTTTAGAAAACGACTGGCATGGAAAGCCGGCACACAAAACATTATGAGCAGGCACTTCTTTTTCATCTATCAAAGTAATATCTCCATAAGGAAGTATGCCAAAATTATTCTCGTAAACCGCCCGCGCATGAGCATCGATTTCAGAGGCAAAAACACAACTACCGCCAAGGTTTTCCATGGCTATATGGAATCCGCCAACACCAGCAAATAAGTCGATGAAATTAAATGAAGAAGGTTTCAAATAATGTATTTATTGTTTGGTGCAAATATAAACTTAATGCCAAATAATTTTTTAAAGATTACTTAATTATTTAATGGTAGCACAGAAACTATATTACCATCACCATACAAAAACATAGGATTAGGCCTGCTTACTTCATTTATATTTACCCAGCCTCCGGTATTATATATTTTCAAAGAGAATCCTTTATCATAATTCAAATTAAAACATGGCACGTGAGTATGACCATAAATAAGTTCTTTGAAATCAATATTATACGACTTCATTTGACTTTTAGTGCGTACCAAAAAAGTATCTGCCAGTTGTGAATATTCGTTTAAAGTTATTTCATCGAAATCCTTTGTCTTATGGGATTTCTCCATTTTAATGGGAAATAATTGAGGGTAAAGGGCGCTCAATTTTTCATAAATCGGTTCATAATCTGAATATCCGAATTGCAGGTCGCTTATTCCCTGAGCCATAGTATCGAAGGTTTGAGCCACTGCGAAGTCACTAAATTCAGTAAGTGGAGAATTATTTTTTTCGAGTTCACTAAAATATTTTGCATCATCCATATGCTTTATCTTGCTATCGAAATTGAGTGAGGATTTGTTCCATCCGGGTTCGAAAAAATGCCCATGGGTAACACATACTCCTGGTTTTGAATTATCCTTATCAACTTCACCATATTCAATATAAAGGTTTGGATAAGCAACAAAAACATCAAGTAAATTATCACTTAATACGCTGGAAATGAAATTTTTTCTCTTGTCAGGAAAAATAATACTATCCTGAACCAATATTTCATTATTGTCTAAGTTTAATACTGCAGGCGATTGCTGCGGAAGTTTTAATGCATATCCGTATTCTGTTAGATGTTGTGAGATATAATACTCTTCCTGCAACATTTTCCACACATGATGGTCGTGATTACCCGGTAGATAAATTATGTTATCGAAAAAAGAAATAAAACTTCTGCTGGTTTCCGAATAATTACTTTCGAATTTAACTTTTGTGAAAAATAAATGAGACAGGTTTAAAGCGTCGG
Organism: Marinilabiliales bacterium; assembly: GCA_002869365.1. Lineage (GTDB taxonomy): Bacteria > Bacteroidota > Bacteroidia > Bacteroidales > F082 > BM524. The sequence continues at coordinate 12,459 of PKTA01000170.1, forward strand.
TTTCATTGTGGACAGCCATATCGAAAATATCGCCCAACAGTACTATAAAAGGAATTTTCGTTCCACTAAAGTGTGTGATGCTATCCAGAGAATGTACAATTTTGTTTATTTCCTTACGATAATAAATTGTATCATTTCCAACAACAGTGCTTATATACCCCAACTTAAGAGTATCATTATTTGGGAGTATTCGGGTTACTCCACCGTAAACCTCCCCAATGTGAAAATCGCTCATAAACATAGCACCCGGAGTATTTATATCGGCGTTTATTTTACTTACGACATTTTCCTCAGGAGAATTACAAGAGACTGAAATTAAAAGTAATAATAATGCTGTCAGGCAAAATAGATTAATTGCTTTCATGTTTGTGTGTTTGTTGTTTAAATAATAACTATCAAGTAATAATTTATTCCTAAACAATTATTTACGCGAGTATTAGTTCATAAAATTAATAAAAAAAACAACAACTCAAAACCAGAAAAGATTAGCGGAATTGATCTATAATTAGTCTAATTTTTGGTATTTCTGGGCACAACCTTCAATACAAGGGTACCATAAAATCAGATTATTATCCTTTAACTGATAATAAATGGTAAAATTCTCATAATCACAATTATTTGTAATTATCGTGCTATCATTATATGTGGCCGTTGAGTGACCATCAACATCATAACTCATGCTGCATAAACTACCATTGGAAACGATTGTACCATTATCTAAAAATTCAATTGTTTTACTGCTTTCAACCGGGTTAAAATCGCCACTACCATCACCAGGATCAGAATATTGTTCTATTAATTTCCATTTATTTACAACAGTTGTATTTTCAGCCTTCTTACAAGAAGAAAAATTTGAAACTAATAAAATGGCCAATATCAATAAAATAGAGTGTTTAAGGTTTGTAATCTTTTTCATTTTTTTGATTTTACTTAACCGAAATAATAAATTTTTATCGACCAATAAATAACTAAAATTATGCCAGGTATTAAATTCAAATATGAATTAATGGAAGAATAACTCATCTAGTTTGATGAAGTTACTGTGGAAGCAATTGCAGCACCGGTAACAACACCAATAACTGCTGCTTGTACTTCCTTTATTGATTTTGCTACAGCATCGGTAATTGGATTATTATCCAGTAATTCTTTCAGATTTTTATTAAACTCCTTACGTTCGTTTCTGTTTGTACAAAATACTTTCTGCAGTTTGCAAGCCTGAATTAAACTCAAAAAAGCAACATCTTCAGTGCTAACTTTTTTGCTTTTAAGAACTGTGTCATTAATACTTTCTATCAGGATTTCTCTTATTTTATTATCGGTAAAATAGGTTAATTTATAAGGTATAAAGCCAATAAATTTATGTATTTCAATACGTATTATCTTTTTATCGCTAAGCGAATTTAGTATACTCCATTTATATTTTTTAGATCTGTTATTTAGTCTGCGTACCCAGGTTTTTATGTTTTTTTCTCTTGAAGAATCACCAATCTTATCAAGTAGTTCATTTAACAACACATCTTTGGTTTTCTTACTTTTTACCACTAATTTTTTGTTGTTCAAATAAACCAATTCATTCAATGATAATTCCAATAACAAAGCACCAACTATTCCGTGGCTCAAAACTATATCGGAAACAAAGAACCGTCCTTTATTGGCTTGGTGTGCAATTATTATAAACTTCTCACTTAAACTTAAGTTTGATACAGATTTCATTTGTATTTGTTTAATTGCCATATAGGCAGAGTGTTAAAAAAACAAATTTATTAAAACAGGCTAACAAAAGCAAAAGGTTTGAGTTAATAAATTGAAATTTAATTAGTTTTACAAAATTATCAATGCACAAAAGAAATATGAATTGGAAAACTAAACTTGGAATATTATTAATGATAATAAGTGTTCCTGCATTTTTAGCAATCCCTGTACTTCCTTTTTTAGATATAGATTCGGAAACAAAAATTACTTTAGGTACAATTCTACTTATAATTGGAGAAGTTCTTTTTTGGTCGGGAGGATTATTGGTAGGAAAAGAACTTTTTACAAAATACAAATCATATTTCAATCCGAAGAATTGGTTTAAGAAAGATGATAAAAAAGATGATATAGTTTAATAGAGATAAAAATTACATTTCGCTAATTGTTCCTAGGAGGCAAATGTATCAAAAGAGTTAAGATTATTTGAATTGATACTTTGTGGTGTTCATCTTATCTTGACTATCCCAATGTTTTTTTTAACGAAGTGAGGACTATTTTGGTGATTTATTTTTTTTTAGGGTGGATAAGAGTTATTATAAGTACCTATAAAATTATAGTTGCATTAAATATATATGGGAAAAAGTAAGGTATAATTAATAGCCAAAAAAAAAGGATGCGTTTTGCATCCTTTTTTTAAGATTTAATCTGAATTATTTTACTACTACTTTTTCTACAGTCCCATTTGAGAATCTGAAAAAGTAAAATCCTGTTGGAAATTCCCTAACATCAATATCAATTTGTTTTAGCATACTAATGTTGACTTCTTCTACTTGCCTTCCATAAGCATCATAAATTGTTATTGATTGTATATTTGATGAGCCGTTAAAAGAAATGCTGACTGTTTCATTAGCCGGATTTGGGAAAATCCTGAAGCCCTTTACGTCAGGGCTGTATACTGATTCGATTGCGTCAGTTTTAAATAGTTGAGATGCACCTGATCCATAGTCACCAATAGTATAGTAAAGTTGATTCCCATCCGAGTCGGAAAGTGTAACAGATCCGCCTCCATTTCCATATGAATCATAAAGGTTAAAAGTGTTACAGTCGGGATCAATTATAAAATTTTCCTGAATATTTTCGTTGCTACCATAAGGTCCTCCACTTTGCAGTATATTTCCTTCAAAATCACGAATATCCCATGTACATTGGTCTCCGGCATTATCAGTATTAAGGTCTAAGAAAATGTGCACATTACCTTCTGGTGCAGGATAAAAATTGGCATTTTCAACATTGTTTGATTGATCTTCATCGCTGTATAAAACTTCAACGTTAAGAGAATATTCATCAGAAGTTTGGAAACTTATTTCATCAAGTTCTATGGACTCTGTCTGAAGTGTGCTAATGCTTCCTTCCCATGTATATGTATGAGTTTCCTCACCGTTTACGCTATATTCAAATTCCAATTCAGTAATTATGTTTGCTGTATTGTTCATAATTTCAACTATAGGGGATATTGAATTTGAACAAACATTTTCAGGAACATCAAGTTGCTCCATAACTACGTCGTTATAAGGAAAATTTGTATAACTAGGAGTGCATGCATTTCCAGTAATTATTTCCTGTCTTGTTTCAGATACAAACCCTACAAGTTTCATATAACTCAATACAGCTTCTATATCATTATAATCTGCCGGAATTGTATAAGTAAAAGTTTGGGAAATAAAACTGCCGGAAGTTGTTGTAATTATTTCTTCACCCCATTGCCCAGTTATCATCCAAACCAATCTATCCTTGTGGTTATAAAATATTCCACCGCCATTCTGATATGCGATAGTATTATCTTGTAATAATGCGATATTAAGAAAATTACTTGATTCCGGGCTGTCTCCTGTATAGTAAACCTCAGCTAGAACAGTAAGTTCTCTGTTATCATAATCAATTTCTGCTTCCATCGCCATATTAACATAAGATACCTCTGCCAGAATAATATCGGATGCATCTACCCAATGACCTCTGCTCATAGCTGTGCCTGAATTTTGAGACATGCCTGGAAAAACGTGTCGATTTACCGTTCCTGCTGGATAGCCAGTAATTGATGCTTGCGCACCAATGGGATCACCAAAGGGAGTTCTGAAATCAGGATCATCATTACCAGGAATAGCATAAGAACCCCTATGAATATTAATTACAAAAGCATTTCCAGGATTATCTTCCACTATACTCTCTGCGATTATATGTCCGTCAGGACACCATCCGCAATGAATACCGGTAAATTCTTCCAGCACTACCTTTTTATTCTCTATATCTGTACTTACAATAGTTTGGGCTGAGATATAAGCCAAGTTTAAAACAAGGACTATTAATATCAAGTATTTTTTCATATTTATAAAATTATTATTAAAGATTACATTATTGTACGTTATAGTATACCGATTAAACATTACACAGTTTTATTTTATCAAAACTTGTGCACTTAAAATGATGGTTCAAAACCTCCTCCTTCTTTTTATCATCTAACTGATCAATCTAAACTGTTTTTTTTAAAGAAAGATTTTCAATTTCTAAGAATAGCCAATCATTATCCCTGACTTTACCTTTATGACATGCATAGGAAAGATTGTACAAATTGAACATCATCTAAAGTTTTTAATCATAATTAATCGGAATCCACTTATTATATATTTTTTTATTTTACAATTACTTTTTCTATAATTCCATTTGAAAATCTTAAGAAGTACATTCCTGACTTATTTATTTCAATAGTTGTGCTTCCTTGTAATAAGTTTACAGAATTAACTGTCTTTCCTGTAAAATGAACTATATCCATACGTAAATCTGAAGTTATTTCAACTATAAACATACCTTTTGATGGATTAGGATATATACGTACAACATTATTTTCAATTTCATTTACACTAACAGTACCTACATCAAAAACACCTGTTAGTTCATTATTATCAAGATTAACATCTCCTCCCGGATCAGAAACCGTTGCTGAAGATGTGTAATTTCCTAAGGTAGCTGTCCAATCAGGAAATTCCACAGTTTCTGTTGCTCCTGCTGCAACTACAACTGAACTAACTGTTTCATCAATAATATTTGAATTACCATCGTTGATTACTAATGTTACATCTACGGTCATTTCAATGTTTCCAAGGTTTGTAGCATCAACAGTTGGAGAAACTAAGTCGCCTTCTGTATAATAAGTTACAATATTTGTTGCACTTACTTGAGCATCTACTGTTATTATAATACCATTAACATAGACATTATCAATAAAAACTCTTCCACTTGAGGAACCGTTAGGATCTTCATACATTTCAAATAATATTTTCACTTCATCCTGACCTGCAACTTCTGGAAGTGCTATGACACCACTAGATTCCCAATCACCATCAGGCCAAGTGTTTGATGAGCAAGTTCCTCCTTGCATATTATCTCCGTTCTTATACCAAACAGTGTTATAAGTGTCTCCACCGTCAGTGGAAAGTTTCACTTTGAAATAATCACCACTACTGTGAGATGCACCATAAGACTGCCATTCGAATGTTAATTCTCCTCCTTCTTCGTTTGAAAAATCAAAGGTTGGAGTTGTCAACATATATAAATCTCCCGGCATACCTTGCCAATATTCTGCGAATGCAGACTTGTTAGTTCCAAAATAAATATCCCAAGGGGCATAAGTTTCTGGTCCGTTAAATATTGTTCCTTCTATAGACCAACATTCATCCTGTGGGATTGTGTCTGCTGATTCGAAGTCCTCTGTATATGGTAATTCGTATACACAAGGTCCAGATTCTACGACTTCAAATCCACCTGTTATCTCATTATTATCAAGGTTTATGTCTCCACCTGGGTCTGAAACAGAAGCTGTAAATGTATAGTTCCCAATTACTGCGGTCCAATCGCTAAAAGCAACAGTTTCTGTTTCTCCCGGCGCAACTACTACAGAACTTACTGTTTCATTTACCACATCAGAAGTACCATCATTTATTACTAATGTTACATCAACCGTCATGTCATTATCTCCATTATTTGTAGCATCCACGGTAGGAGAAACTATTTCATCAGCGATATAAATACTTTCAATGTTTGTTGCACTAGCTTCTGCATCAATATTAACTTCAGAAACATAAAACTCTCCTGTAAGTTCATTATTTTCAAGGTTAATGTCTCCACCAGGATCTGAAACAGTTGCCGTATATGTATAATTGCCTGTTACTGCAGTCCAGTTTGTAAATATAACGGTCTCTGTTTCTCCTGAAGCAACGACAACAGAGTTTACAGATTCATTCACTACATCTGAACTACCATCATTAAATATCAAACCAACATCAACAGTCATATCATCATCACCGTTATTAGCAACATCAACAGTTGGGGTAACTACCTCATCAACAGGGTAAAAACTTTCTATATTTGTTGCACTAACTTCTGCATCAACATTATTAACTACTGCAGTGACCTGTATATTATCAATAAAAACTCTTCCACTTGAGGAACCGTTAGGATCTTCATACATTTCAAACAAAATGACGACATCATCTTCACCTGCTACTGCTGGTAGAGCAATAACACCACTCGACTCCCAATCACCATTAGGCCATGTATTTGAGGAACATGTTCCTCCCTGCATATTATCTCCATTTTTAAACCAAACAGTGCTGTATGTAGCGCCATCATCGGTTGATAGTTTTACTTTAAAATAATCTCCACTACTGTGTGAGGCTCCATTCGACTGCCAGTCAAAAGTTAATTCACCAGCACTTTCGTTTGAAAAATCAAAAGTTGGTGTTGCAAGCATAAATATATCACCCGGTTGTCCTTGCCAGAATTCCGCAAATGCCGACTTGTTTGATCCAAAATATATATCCCACGGACCGTATGTATCTGGTCCATTAAAAATTGTTCCTTCAATAGACCAACATACACCCTGTGGTATAGTGTCTGCTGCTTCAAAATCTTCTGTATAAGGTAAAGTGAAAACGCACGCACCTTCCGCTAGAACTTCAAACTCTCCTGTTATTTCATTGTTACCAAGATCAGTATCTCCACCAGGGTCTGACACAGAGGCTGAATATGTATAGTTTCCTACTACAGCAGTCCAGTCGCTAAATGCGACAGTTTCGGTTGCTCCAGTAGCAACAACAACAGAACTAACTGTTTCATTAACTATATCTGAAGAACCATCATTTATAACCAATGTCACATCAACGGTCATATCACTGTCTCCGTTATTTACAACATCAACAGTTGGAGAAACTAATTCGTTTTCATCATAAAGGCTAGCAATGTTGGTTGCACTTACTTCTGCGTCTACATTGTTAACAAAAACTCCAACTACCTCTATATTATCAATAAATACTCTTCCTGATGATGACCCAAGCGGATCTTCATACATTTCAAATAAAATTACAATATCATCTTCGCCTGCTACTCCTGGTAGTGGTATTTCACCACTCGACTCCCAGTCTCCGTTGGGCCATGTGTTGGAAGAACAGGTTCCGCCTTGCATATTATCTCCATTCTTAAACCAAACAGTTGTGAAAGTAGTCCCCCCATCAGTAGACAGTTTTACTTTGAAGTAATCTCCACTGCTGTGAGATGCTCCATTCGACTGCCAGTCAAATGTTAATTCCCCTGCTGCCTCATTTGTAAAATCGAAGGGTGGTGTTGTGAGCATAAATAAATCTCCAGGTTGACCTTGCCAAAATTCAGCATATGCAGACTTGTTTGAACCAAAATAAATATCCCAGGGTGAATAATTAGCAGACCCGGTATAAATAGTTCCGACATCAGTCCAACAATTATCCTGGGGTATAGTATCCGCAGATTCAAAATCTTCTGTAAAAGGTAATGGTTCCAGACAAGGGTCTTGGGCAAATACAGTATTTACAGCAATTAATGCCAGAAAAACAATGCAAATTTTTATTTTCATATCTTTTTAATTTATGGTTTCTTGATTTTGTATTTATTGCAAACCTATGCTTATTGAAATAACTGTGAAAATTATGTGGTGTACAATTAGGGAGACAAATTATTAAGTATATTATTTAATGAACAATAATTTCCTGCAAACAAACCTAATACTAGCTTTTGACAATTTTATTACTCCATGATTAAATTCGTATTTGTAAGAAGACTTAAGTTTTGATTTGCCTAAAATATATTGAACCATATTCCCATTTTATAGTATTTTTGTGGTATAATCATTGGGGTTACTGTTTATGTATAAAATAAGTGTTTTATTTGTTTGGATTTTTATAACAATCTCTGGTTTTACTTATTCTCAGAGTCCCCTGGTAATCGACAGCCTTATCGATAAACTCAATCATTCACAACAGGATACTAATAAAGTCATATTACTAAATGAAATAAGCAAAAACTATGAAAAGGTAGATTACGAAAAATGCATTTTTTATGCCGAACAGGCAAGTGAACTATCTGCAGATATTAATTTCACTTCAGGTTTAATTGATTCATATGGTTATTTAAGCATTTCATACATTAACCTTGGTGAGTACTTGACAGCAAAACGCTATCTTGATAAAGCTTTGATAATAGCAAAAGAAGTTAACAAACCCATTGAATTGGCTTCTCTATATAATAAACTAATTTTATTTTATTCAGCCTTGGAAGATTATGGTGAAGCTGCTCACTATGCATTCTTAGCATTAGAAAAATACGAAAGCATATATTACAGATTCGGAATGGCTACTGTTTACATTAATCTCGGTTATATATACCAAGTGCAAAGCAATTTCAAAAAATCAGAGGAATATTGTTTAAAAGCATTGGAAATTGCATTAAAAAATCAGTACAAAAAAAAACTTGCTATCATTTATAATAACCTTGGAGTTATTTACGAAAATGAACAGAACCCTGAAAAAGCTTTAGAGTATTATTATTTAGCGGCTAAATTTTATTCGGTTACAAATAACAATTCAGGACTAAGCATTGCCTACAACAATATTGGTATCATAAAAAGTTATCAGGATAAACCAAAAGAAGCAATTGAGTATTTTTCAAAGGCATTAAAAATATCTAATGAATTAAATGACAAAAAAAAGTCAGCTATTTATTACAATAAACTTGCTCAGCACCATTATAATAATCACAACTATGATTCAGCAGAACACTATGTAAATAAAGCTCTTGTTTTATCAGAGGAGCTAAATTATCTAAGCGAAATAAGTGAGGCGGCTTTTCTATTACATCAATTAAACTATGATAAAAAAAACTACAAGACTGCCTCTGATTATCATATTTTACACAAACAGATGTCTGATAGTATCCGAAACCAAGAAAAAATCTCAAAAATCACCAATCTAGAAATAAGATATAATATTGAAAAACTAGATAAAGAGATATCCTTAATAAAGCAGGAAAAAGTATTCATGAAATGGTTAGGTTTAGCATTAACATCTATTGTTACTTTAATTGCTTTGTTGATTATTCTAGGAGTGAACAGAAAACGAATAAAAAATGAGCGAGATAAAAAAGAATCGGAACTGAACTTAGAAAAAGCAAAAAAAGAAATAGAACTTCAAAATACTGAATTAAATGCATTTACCCAGCGAATAAAAGAAAAAAATAAACTTCTAAATGAATTTCAAGAGGAGTTGTACCACTTGGACTCCCACAAAAGCACAACCGATATTAAAAACAATATCATTCAGTTGCGTAATATGAATATTTTCGCAAATGAAGACTGGATAAAATTCAAAGGTCTTTTCAAAACGGTATATAGTGATTTTTATCGCAGGCTCACTATGCAATTCCCTGACCTTACTGAAAGCGAGAAAAGACAAATAATGCTTACAAAACTGGGCTTTTCACTGAACCAGTCTGCCGATATGTTAGGAATTAGTTACTCTAGTGTAAAAAAAGCGCGTCAGCGATTAGCAAAAAAAATTAACCTTGAAAGTGCCACACATTTAGTTGATTTTATAGATAAGTATTAGAATTGATAATAATACATTCCACTTGCCCTTCCCTGTCTCTTTTACTAACTTTTGGTCTCATAGAACTTATACCGTAATCAATTTTATCAACACAAGATATAATAATTTAATATTAAAACTCTTTATTAAATCAAAAAATTAACCTTAAAAATCAATATTTTTTGTTGGATTTAGGTTTGCTGTGTATCTTTACATGGAAACTATA
>PKTA01000141.1 GCA_002869365.1 Marinilabiliales bacterium
ATAATACTGCGCATCTTCCTTTTCCTCTTTGGCAAACATATTCCCAATATTGTTAAGTGTATTGAGCATAAAATGAGGCTCCAGTTGCTTTTTTGATAAGGCAATTTGCTGCTTCATTAATTGCTTTTCTTCCTCCAATGCTTTAGCAGCAATCATGTTTTGTCCTTTTTGTAATAGCCAAAACAGCAAAAACAATAAAAAATAAATCGAGATATATGCCGGATATTTTAATGGATAATAAGGTGACTCATGATAATCAATTTTATAAACATAGTTGTCGGCTTGTATCATAAACAAGTTCTCATCATTGTTATTTATTATATTCAGGTTCCAATTTGATAAACTCCTAATTTCACCTAGGTCAATCGACAGGCAATTTGACAATTCACTATTATAAATCAGCAATTTATGTTGAGCCAAATTATTCGCTCCAATAAAGATATACTCTTCTTTCCCATCACCATCAATATCAATTACATAATTGTTGTTACTATTTATTGATGAGATATTATTATCAAATTTTAGAACTTCTGTCAAATCAAGGTTTAAATCTGTTTTGTAAATACTACCATCATTATTTATTAAATAAAAATTATCATCCCGTCCCTTAAAATTAAAAAAAATAATATACTTAAAATCGTTATTTCTTATTTGCTTTTTTTTCAATAGCGTTCCTTTATCATCATATACAATTAATTCATTGAAAGCGTTATCTATTTCAGCCGAATTACTAGTGGCAGAAATTGTAATATACTTCTTAGCTTTTAATTTATTAAATATTGGTTTAATGTCTGATCCAATTCCAAGTTTGAATTGCTTTGGAGGAAATAGAAAATCCATTGTTTTTGGATTAATTACCATTAGCCATGAACTACTGTCAGTATAAGGCATTTCATAATGTATATTTTCCGGAGATCCAATTGCCGTCGTAATCTCATCTAAACCATCTTCATTCATATCCATTAGACTAAAAGCTCTACTAAAACCGGAAGCACTCTTAGGTGACATGGTCAGTTTGTCATCAATAATATTATATCGGAAAGTATTTCTTGGGAATTTTGAGAAGCCTCCTGATATAGCAAAAATAAATTCTTCATAACCATCACCATTAATATCCATAAATGTTGCGTCAATATCGCGTACATCATCTAATGAATTTTCGAAAGTTCCTGCTTTACATACATATTTGTTTTTTATAAGCAAGCCATTGTCCAACATCAACTCCTTGGTATTTAAAAATATTGAATCTTTATAGATAGACAGGAAGTATATTTCTTTAAAACCATTGTTGTCATAATCACTGAAATATGCTTTATTAAAATCAAGCCAATTACCCTTAACATACCACTGATTAAAAATTTTACGATCAATATTAAAGTGCTGAACACTAATATCCTTATTAATATCACCAGAATTATATTTTGTTTCTATTAATTCACTTATTCCATCTCCATTCATATCCTGATAATATACTTTGCTGTAATCAGGTTTGTTTTCAACAGAAATTATTTCTGCATTATATTTTCGAAAATTATCAGGTAATGTAAAAATCAGGATTAGCCACACATATAAAGCCAACATAATTGGATGCAGGAAAAAGAGTTTTAAGTTGCTGGTTATCGACATTTTAATAAAGGATCTTTTAGCATACAAATAAGTTGAGTGGTAAATATACAAAAACTTAATATTAGTCAGCAGTATTATTAATATCTTTGCCCTAAATACCAAATTTTGACAAGTCGGAAAGAGAATATATTTGAGGATAAAATTCCTACAGATAAAGTGGGATGGCGAAGCCCTTCCAATATTGCATTAATAAAATATTGGGGAAAGAAAAGCGGGCAAATACCTGCTAATGCTTCACTGAGTTTTACTTTAAAAGAGTCGGTTAGCGAGACAGTTATAGAATATTGCCCTACAGAAGGAAAGGATTTCAAAGTAGATTTTTTTCTGGATGGAGAACCTCAGCCTGAGTTTAGTAAAAAAATACATGCATATTTTGATAGTATCAAACATTCGATGCCATTTATTGCACAGTTAGATTTCAAAATAAATTCGAAAAATACTTTTCCGCATTCAGCGGGAATTGCATCATCGGCATCCGGCATGAGTGCTATTGCGCTTTGTTTATGCGATATTGAAAAGAAATATTTTGATAAGGATTCTTCGGAGGAAAAGTTCTTCCAGCGCGCTTCATATTTTGCTCGTCTTGGATCAGGAAGCGCATGCCGTTCAGTTTATGGAGGCATAGTACAGTGGGGAGAAATCGACGGGCATAGAAATACTTCAAATATGTTTGCAAGTGAAATAGGAAACGAAGTTGACAAGCTTTTCGAAGATTTTCATGATACTATATTAATAGTAGATTCAGAACAAAAAAAGGTATCAAGTACTGTTGGACATTCTTTAATGAATGATAATATTTTTGCATCGGGCCGCTTTATTCAGGCAGATGACAACATTAAACAGTTACTGCAAATTTTAAAAAATGGAAACCTCAACGACTTCATTAAAATTGTTGAATCAGAAGCATTAACGCTTCATTCAATGATGATGACTTCAAACCCGTATTTTCTTCTAATGAAGCCTAATACGATTTCTATAATTGAAAAAATATGGGAATTCAGAAAAGAAACTGAAACTCCCCTATGCTTCACATTGGATGCAGGACCTAATGTTCATTTATTGTATCCGGCAAAATATGCTTCAAAAGTTAAAAAGTTTATTGATACTGAATTGATTCAGTTCACTATCAATAATATGGTTATTAATGACATGCTTGGTGGGGGGCCAGAAAGAATTATAGAATGAATAGTAAATTAAATCGTAGTTTCAACTCAAAAATCCTGCTTTTTGGTGAGTATAGTTTAATGAAAGGCTCTATGGCTTTGAGCATCCCCTATGATAAATTCTCAGGGAATCTTATGTTTGAGTCAGATAACGATAAATACGAAAAACATTTCTCTCGTCCATACCTGATTTACTATTTAAAATTTTTAAAAGATAATAACCTTAATTCATTAATAAATATAAAGAAATTCGAAAAAGACCTGGATAAAGGTCTGGTATTTGAATGCAATATACCAATTAGTTATGGCTTAGGAAGTTCAGGTGCAATTGTGGCATCTTTATATAATGCCTATTCGAATAAACAAACCAAGGATTTATTGGAGTTGAAGAGGATATTCTCGGCTATGGAATCATTTTACCACGGACAAAGTTCTGGTCTTGATCCTCTCGTTTCTTATCATAATAAAGCAATACTAATTGATGAGTTTGGCGCATTAAAAGAAATGGAAACTCCAAAACTTAAGAAATATAATGGAGAGGGTGTTTTTCTTTTAGATACTGAAACCAAATCAGAAACCCAACCTTTAGTAGACTGGTTTTTAAACAAATACGAAACGCAAGAGTTTCATGAATTTGTTCAGAACAAGTTAATTACAGCTAATAATAATTGCATAACCAACTTTCTCAAAGCCGATTTAAGTACGATATTTGATTGTGTTAAAAAAGTGTCGGAATATACCTTCGACCAATTTAAACCTATGATTCCCGATTCAGTTAAGGAAATTTGGTATTCCGGTTTAATAAATGATGATTATTATTTGAAATTATGCGGTTCAGGAGGTGGTGGAATGCTACTGGGTTTTACTAAAAATACAACCCAATCATTGGAAAAATTACAAGACTATAAAATTCATCTGTTAGACATTTAAATTAAACTTAAAATTTTCATTTATCTTCCAAATATAATTCATTAATTCTCTTCAAAAAAATCTAACGTACTGTTATTGATATGTTTAAAAACATTATATTTGTTAAGTTTTTAACAGACAAAAATATACACAAACCACTAATTGATGAAAAGAATTATAACCTTTACCACAACAGTTATAGTAATAACACTATTGTTATCACTAGGTTGCGAAAAAACCGATCCCATTTCATGGCCATCTGCTGAAGACAAAGAATCGTATGAAGATGTAATAAATGCACAAAACGAAGCAGGCGACAAACTCGACGATTGGTTTCAAACTTATGATTCACTGGAAGCAATTAATAAAGCAAAGGAATATTTTGATACTAATCCTGCAGTTTCATATTCTGTAATAAATAGTCAGGGGATTGCAGTACAGTATAATAACGGAATAAGAGGAGGAATTTTACTTAACCCAAAAGATGATAAATCAGAGGTGGGAGAATATAGTATTCCAAATCCAACACCAAACTACTCTCATAGTTTAAAATCATTGGTAAATAAGAAGAAGATGATTCTAATAAACCCTCATTATTTTGAAAGAAGTTATTATACAGATCAAATTTATAGTATTACCAGCGGGAATATTGAAAGAGCGGGCTTTGAATTAAATACATTCTATAAAAATGCAGAGGCCACAGTAGATAAGTTTACCGAATTATCAGATTATGGAATTATTCAGATTTATTCTCATGGTTGGGCATGGCCAAAACAAAGCAATATTACTGATGTTTACCTCTTAACCGGAGAAACCGTTAACGAAGGAACTTCAAAAAAATATTGGGATGACCTAAAAGGAGGCAACATACCTCTTATGAAAATTGCCGGCGCCAATAAGTATCTGGTTTCTCCAAAATTCATATCAAAATACAATGACTTTAGCAACGATACTGTTTTCTTCTATGGAGGATTCTGTTATAGTTTTTTAGGCGGATGGCCAGATATTGTTGATGATTTTGCAGATGGAGCATATTTAGGATTCGACTGGTCGGTTTATACGCATAGAAATGCCAACTGGTCGGTAAATTCACTTGCAAAAATGAGTGATACTTCATTGGTTTCCCCAATGAATTTAGAATCATGGATGAATGATCCGGATGTGGAAAAGTCTTATTGGAATGAAAAAGATGACAGAACGGTTCATATTCATTATACCGGTGACGGAAATCTTACACTATGGGGATCCACATCCGCAAGCATTGCAACCTTAAGTTCCGACGGGGCACCTGTTAGCACTCCGGGTGAGAAAGATGTATTTTACGCATTCAAATGTATGATTAACAGTAATTTAAGTCCTTTAGAATTTATTTGGGACAAGGGTGATGGTTCCTCAACAGAAAGTGCAACAAACAATGGCATCAATTTAAGTTGGTCAACAAACGGAACTTACATCCTTAATGTTAAAGTAAAACATAACGGAAATATAATTGCAGAAGCCAATGCTATGGTTACAATCGGTTCCGAGAGTAATGAACTTGTCGACTTCCTTAAAACTTGCAAAACCTTGTTTGTTGAACTTGCACCAGGAAACGTGGTTGAAGGCTATCCCTACACTGATATAAATTGGGTTATTTACGATAATATTGTTTGGAACGGTCTTAATTTCAGTGGCTCTGATGTTTCCGCTAGCGGTAATATAACATATACTGTGGAAGGTCATGTAAGTTCAAATGGGGAAGAGGTAAGTTTTGTTGTAAACCAAACCGGGACATCTCTTGTAAATATTATCGACAGAGAATTAAAAATGACTGTAAGTAACTATCCTTTACACACTTACAACCCACCTGGAACGTTTGGTGGTTGGGCTAAGTATGAAGTTGATCCTCCTGGTGACATCGCTTATGTAACTGATTTTACCGGACATATGACATTTGAAGGTGGTCAGACTTATTATTTATCCTACAGCAATTTTAACTGGAGTGCGGTAAATAGGCTTGAAGTTACTTTTCAACAAGAGTAAATAATTTATAGTTTTGTTTTCATCTCCCTGACAATTTCTATTTTCTCAGGACTAACTTCTGCCTGAACGGCAATAACTTCTACTCCATTCTCCATGGCTTTACGAAGACTTGAAGCATATTCAGGATCTATATCTTCAGCCATTCCAAAATATTCAACATCCACACGTTGAATAATATAAAGCATCACTGCTCTGATTCCTGATTTTTTTACTTCAATAAGGGTTTCAAGGTGCTTCCTGCCTCTTGAACTAACAGCATCAGGAAATAGGGCAGAATTACCAACCTTCATGGTAACATTTTTTACTTCCACAAAGCATTTTTCAGACTCGTTTTCGGCATAAATATCAAAACGGCTATCCCCGAATTTAACTTCCCTTCTTACGGAAGTATAACCCTTAAGTTTTTCAATTTCACCATTAACAATGGCTTCATAGGCAAGGAGGTTTGGAACCATAGTGTTTATTCCTACCCACTTACCATTAATAAGTATCATTTCCCAGGTAAATTTTGTCTTCCTTTTGGGATCATTAACAGGAGTTAAATAAACATCCGCCCCTTCCTCTACGCAGGTTTTCATCGAACCGGAATTCGTACAGTGAGCCGTAACCTGCTCTCCACTTTCCAATTCTACATCTGCTAAAAAGCGTTTATATCTTTTGATTAATATTCCTTTAACTAATTGATTTTCAAACTCCATCGTAATAATATATTTATCGGCAAACTTATAGACTAATTTCAACTAAATGCCTCTATAAATTTTCCTATTTTCGTAACAAAAATAAATTAATTACATCATGAGCAAAAGAGAATGGAAATCCATACACGATTTTGAAGAAATCAAACTCGAAAAGTGGAATCATATAGCTAAATTAACTATCAACAGACCAAGATATTACAATGCTTTTACCCCCACAACAACCACTGAAATGTCGGTTGCTATGGATATGCTGCGTGAGGATATGGACATTTATACCATTCTACTTACCGGTGAAGGCGATAAGGCATTTTGTGCAGGAGGCGATCAGAATGTAAAAGGAAAAGGCGGATATATTGGTAAAGATGGGGTTCCACGACTTAATGTTTTGGATGTTCAAAGGAAAATTCGTTCTATGCCAAAGCCGGTTATTGCTATGGTTAATGGTTATGCCATCGGAGGAGGCCATGTTTTGCATGTTGTATGCGATATGACCATTGCCAGCGAAAATGCAATTTTCGGACAAACAGGACCTAAAGTAGGCAGTTTCGATGCAGGTTTGGGATCTTCATTTTTAGCAGCAATAGTAGGACAGAAAAAAGCAAGAGAAATTTGGTTTTTAAACAAGCAATATTCCGCCAAAGAAGCAATGGAAATGGGAATGGTGAACAAAGTAGTTCCTTTCGATAAGTTAGAAGATGAGGCTGTTGACTGGTGTTTAACCATGCACAAACGAAGCCCTATGGCATTGAGAATGATTAAGTTAGGTATGAACGCCGAACTCGACGGACAGATTGGCCTTCAGGAGTTTGCAGGTAATGCAACACTTTTATACTACCTTACCGATGAAGCACAAGAAGGAAAACATGCATTTTTGGAAAAACGCGATCCCGATTTTCATAAATATCCGAAATTTCCATAAAGTTAAAACATGGCAAAACTAAAATACTGGATAGAAGCATTTCGCTTACGAACTCTGCCACTTGCACTCTCCACAATATTAATGGGTAGTTTTCTGGCGGTAGCATCCGGAATCTATAATTATAATGTTATTGCACTTGCCTTAATTACTACCCTGCTTTTACAAACCCTTTCAAACCTCGCCAATGATTATGGCGATGGACTAAAAGGCACTGACAATCATGAAAGATTAGGCCCTATGAGAGCATTGCAAAGCGGACAAATAAGGCCCGGGCAGATGAAAATTGCCATTTATATATTCGTTCTTCTTTCCTTAATTTCAGGTGTACTGTTAATAATAGAAGCCTTTGGAAGCGACTGGTATTTAGGATTAATATTTCTATTCCTTGGCATTTCAGCAATTGCCGCAGCAATAAAATATACCGTTGGGAAAAAGGCTTATGGCTATTCCGGTTTTGGAGATATTTTCGTGTTTATATTTTTTGGCTTAATTGCCGTGATGGGATCATATTTCCTAAATACACTCACTTTAAATTATTCAGTTATACTTCCTTCCATCAGCATGGGACTTTTTAGCACAGCAGTTCTTAATTTGAACAATATGCGTGACATAAAAAATGATTTGGCATCAGGAAAAAAAACGCTGGCTGCAAAAATGGGTCTTGAAAAAGCAAAAAAATATCATTTATTATTGATATCTATAGGAATGCTTGCTGCCATTGTTTATACCAGATTCAACTTCACCTCGGCCTGGAACCTGATTTATTTGATTTGTTTCCCAATGTTTTTAATACAATTGCGTAATATATTCAAAATTCAAAATCAGAAACTTCTGGATCCATATTTAAAAAAATTGGCTCTTACAACACTTTTGTTTTCAGTACTTTTCGGTATTGGTTTAGTACTTTAAATAAATAATATTCTCTAATGTATAAAGCTTCATTTACAAAACATACACTAAAGTTTAAAATTCCGGGTGGTACCTCCAGAGGAGTTTTAAAAACCAAGGATTCATGGTATATTAGTATATGTAAACAGGAAACTCCTGAAATAAAAGGCATAGGAGAAGCAAGCATAATCACAAAATTAAGTATAGACGACAGACCCGATTTTGAAGAAAAACTGAAGTGGTGTATTCGAAATATTAACTCTTATCACAAGTGGAAACTCATTGAATTAGAGGATTTCCCAGCAATAAAGTTTGCCTTAGAAATGGCTTTCCTCGACCTGGAAAATGGAGGCAAACAGATACTGTTTGAATCAGATTTTACAAAAGGCAAAAAGGGAATCTACATAAATGGCTTAATATGGATGGGCTCTTATGAATTCATGCGTAAGCAAATAATTGAAAAAATTGAAGCCGGATTCCGTTGCATAAAACTTAAAATAGGAGCAATAAATTTTGAAGAAGAGTTGAGCCTTCTCAAAATGATAAGAAATGAATTTAAGGAAGATCAACTGGAATTAAGATTAGATGCCAATGGTGCTTTTTCAGCAGAAGAAGCTTTAAACAAACTTCAAATACTTTCACAGTTAGGAATACACTCCATCGAGCAGCCAATAAGGCAAAATCAGTGGGATGATATGGCAAATCTATGCAGCATTACGCCCATACCCATTGCTTTAGACGAGGAACTCATCGGCTTAAAGCCTGAAGAAATTGAGATAATGCTGAATACCATTAATCCGCAATATATTATTTTAAAACCCAGTTTACTGGGAGGCTTTAAGGCATCTGAAAAGATTATTACCATAGCAGAAAAGAAGAATATAAATTGGTGGGTAACATCTGCCCTTGAGGCAAATATTGGCTTGAATACCATTGCGCAATGGACTTATAAACTCAATAATCCATTACCACAAGGCTTGGGCACCGGACAGGTTTTTAGTAATAATATCAAATCTCCATTAGAAATTCAAAATGCAAAATTGTTTTATAATCCACTAAATAACTGGGATAATATACAGGAGAAATACATTCTTTGCGGAAATGAGTTTGATAAAGAAGGTTTAATTGAATACTCCCGGAAAAAAATCAATAATCCGGAAACAGAAAATTGGGAAAAAGAAATATTCAGTTTTATAGATGAATGGTTAAATAAAAGTGATAAAATAATAGTTAATACTTCCGGTTCAACCGGGAAACCAAAACCCATAAAGCTTTCAAAAAAGAACATGAAACTGAGCGCAAAAAACACACTTGAGTTTTTAAAACTGAAAAGAGGTGATAAAGCATTACTGTGCTTGCCTGCTGAATATATAGCCGGCAAAATGATGATTGTTAGAGCATTGTCAGGTGGACTGGACTTGCATTATACAAAACCCGGTTTAAATTTGGAATTGAAAGACACTTATGATTTAACGGCAGTAATCCCTTCAATGATAACTGGTATTATTGAAAATAAAGGCTCCGAAACTTTGGAAAAAGTAAAGAATATTTTGGTTGGAGGTTCCGGTATTCCACAACAAATTGAGAACAAACTTAAAAATCTGAAAAACAATATTTTTCATACTTATGGTATGACAGAAACCATTACCCATATTGCATTAAGAAAGATTAATGGTGATGATAAATCTGAATATTTTACCGCATTTAACAAAGTTAATCTGAGTAAAACCGATGATGGCAGACTTACAATAGATTATCCGGAAATAGGTGTAAATCATCTTGTTACAAACGACATAACTGACCTTGTTTCCGATAAGAAATTTAAAATTCTGGGACGTTCAGATAATATTATCATAAGTGGTGGGTTAAAAATTAATCCGGAATTAATTGAAAAAGAATTAAGTAATATTATCGAATCCGATTTTTTCGTTTTTGGAATTCCAGATAAAAACCTTGTAAACAAGCCCATCATTTTTGTTGAAGGTATTGCAAAAATTAATATTATTGATATCCGTAATTTTTTAGAGAACAAAGTGACTAAACACTTTATACCAAAGGAAATAATTACAGTAAAATCGTTCGACAGAACTAAAAATGGTAAAATTATAAGAAGAGATTATCGAATGGTTTAAAACTAATAAAATCAAAGTAATAACTACAGAATTATTAAACTCTTTTACGATAACGCATTATAGCAAAACTTAATACTGAAACTGCATAAACCAGTAGCATATAGAATTCTTTATGGAAATCGGCAAAGCCCGATCCTTTCAACATTATCATACGATTTATTTTTATGAAATATGCCACAGGATTTATGTAGTTTATATTTTGTGCCCATTGTGGCATACTTTCCACCGGAGTAAATAAACCACTCATCATAATGAAAATAACAAGTAAAAACCAGGAAATAAACATCGACTGCTGCATGGTGTTTGTCATGGTTGAAACCAATAAACCCAATGATAATACAGCCACTAAATAAACTGAGGATACTCCAAACAATAATGGTAGGCTTCCCACCACCGGTATACTAAAAACGAAATAGGCTATGAGCAAACCTATTGCCAAATCGACATTGGCTATTATCCAGAAAGGAACCAGTTTACCAGTTATAAATTGATATTTTTTTATGGGAGTTACATTTATTTGCTCAATGGTTCCCATTTCTTTTTCTTTAACAAGATTCATCCCGGAAAGGAACATGCCAATAACAGTTACAAGCAGCACAAGTATTCCGGGAACCATATAAGTTATATAGTTTAGTTCCGGATTATACCAAAATGTAGGTTGAGCATTGATGGGCAAACCAACATTTGCTGTCGGATTTTCATCAACAATAATTTCACGGTTAAAGTCTGCTATAATGGAACTGGCATATGCACTCATTAAACTTGCTGCACTCCCATTAATAGCATTGGTAGCTATTTGAATATGTGGCGACTGCCCCGAACGCAAGTTTTTCTCAAAATTCTGTTCTATCACAAGTATCTGATCAATTTCCGACCTCTTTAAACTCAAAACTGCCTCATCATAGGTAGTGGCATTTCCTTTAAAATTAAAAAAAGCAGAACCCGAAAATTTTGATATTATTTTAGAAGACATTACCGATTTGTCGTGATCGACAACTGCTAAATTTACATTCTTAATTTCGAAAGTAGCTGTATAAGAAAGTATTAGCAACTGAAAAATTGGTATTACAAAAATTATAGGAAGCATAGTTTTATCCCTGAAAACCTGGATAAACTCCTTTTGCAATATGTATAAAATTATTCTCATAATTATTCTAACCTAAGTTTGAATTTCTTTACACTCATAACAATAAAAAATGTAGTCATAAGGAATAAAATCAAAGTTTCTTTCCAGAAATAAGCCATCCCCACTCCTTTTAACATAATGTTTTTCAGTATTATAATAAACCATTTTGATGGCATTATATGACTCACCCATTGTAGAGGCAATGGCATATTTTCGATAGGAAAAATAAATCCCGATAATAGAATAGTAGGTAATAAAAGTCCAAACATCGACAACATCATTGCCTGTTGCTGTGACTTGCTGATGGCGGAAATTAAAATCCCTAATGCCAGGGCCATTACTATAAACAGAATACTTTCCAGCAATAGCAAAATTAAACTGCCATACATCGGCATTGCAAAGACAAATTTTGCCAGCAACAAAATAACTATCAGGTTTATAAACGACAAGATAACATAAGGTGCTACTTTCCCTAAAATAATTTGAATTGGTCGTAAAGGTGAAACAAGTATTGCTTCCATGGTACCAACTTCTTTTTCTCTGGTGATTGAAATAGATGTCATCATTGCTGAAACAAGCATTAAAATAATTGTAATAACCCCCGGAACAAACATATAAACACTCTTTAACTCAGGGTTGTAGAGCATTTTTGTATCGGTTATTATGCTTACAGGCATTTTAAATGACTTTTTCATCAACTCAAGCGAATAGGTATTGATAATTCC
The DNA here is from genome assembly GCA_002869365.1 of Marinilabiliales bacterium. Classification (GTDB taxonomy): domain Bacteria; phylum Bacteroidota; class Bacteroidia; order Bacteroidales; family F082; genus BM524. Next base: position 12,209 of record PKTA01000141.1, read on the forward strand.
GCTAGTATATGCACTAATCATATTGGCGGTATTAGGCTCTGAAGCATCCAAAATAAGTTGAACATTAGCCTTTCCTTCCTTTTTTAACTTTTTGGCAAAATCATTTTCAAAAATTACAACTTCTTTAATATCACCACGTTTAAACGCTGCTTCTATCTGGTCGTTACTTTTTAAATTATCATTGAGAATAAAATAGCCCGACGAAACCAGTTTATTACTCAACTCCATTGTTATATTATCTTTGGAATTATCAAGTATGGCAATATTTACATCTTTTATGTCGGTAGTAATTGCAAAACCAAATAGCAATACCTGTGCTATTGGCATTCCAAACAAAATTACCATCGACCTTATGTCGCGGAAAATATGAAAAAACTCCTTTTTAATAAATGCCCACATTTTATGTACTATTTATGTTGTACCATTTTCAGTTTTCTAATTAACTCCTAACTCTCTTTTCTGGCAATTTTCACAAAAACATCATCCATGGTTTCTACTTTAAACTGCTTTTTTAGATTTGCGGGAGTATCCAAAGCCTCAATTTTACCTTCTGCCATTATGGAAACTCTTTCGCAATATTCGGCCTCATCCATATAATGTGTCGTAACAAAAATAGTGGTTCCTTCCAGCGACTTTTCGTAAATCATTTCCCAGAACTGCCTTCTGGTAATTGGGTCTACACCACCAGTTGGCTCATCAAGGAAAACAACTGCAGGATCATGCATTACTGCAACCGAAAATGCAAGTTTTTGTTTCCATCCCAAAGGAAGTTTTTTCAATAAAACATCTTTATTTTCAACCATATCAAGCTTACGCAGAAGATGATCCGTTTTCAGTTTTATTTCCTTGGCCGACAAACCATAAATACCTCCATAAAACCTGAAATTTTCCTTTACAGTCATATCGTCGTAAAGGGAAAAACGCTGGCTCATATAACCAATATTCTTCTTCAACTTATTGGCCTCATGTTTAACGTTGCAGCCTGCAACTATTACTTTTCCTGAGGTTGGCTTCGATAAACCCGAAAGTATTTTAATAGCAGTTGTTTTCCCGGCGCCATTTGCCCCCAAAAAGCCAAATATTTCACCTTTCCTTACAGTGAAATTAAGATTATCGTTAGCCACAAAACTCCCGAATTTCTTATACAAACCTTCAACAACTATTATATTATTTTCTTCCATTTGCTTAATTTTCTTCCATTAAGTCTAAGAAGCAGTCTTCTATCTGTGGCTTCGCTGCTTCTACAATTATATTATTATGTCCTTTTGACTTAAGTTCTTCAGTAATTACCGACTTCACTTCTTCAAGGTTTAAACCATTGGAAGTTATATGAACTTTTTCGCCAAAGCGGAAAATATTTTTAATTCCTGAACCCACTTCCGATAAATCGGCAATAATCGTATGCATATTAGAACTCGACAATTGCCATAAGTCTCCATCATATTTTTTTACAATATTTTCGGGGCTATCCAAAGCAAGCAGACTTCCTTTTTGCATTAACGCCACCCTATCGCATAAAGATGCTTCATCCATATAAGGTGTTGAAACTAAAATGGTTATTCCTGTTTTTTGCATTTTTTTCAATAACTCCCAAAACTCCTTACGAGAAACGGCATCAACGCCTGTTGTGGGCTCATCGAGAATTAGCAATTCAGGCTTATGAATAAGGGCACACGACAATGCCAGTTTTTGTTTCATTCCACCTGAAAGTGCGCCTGCTTTTCGCTTTTTAAAAGGTTCTATTTGCTCGTAAACATCCTTAATTAAGTGGTAGTTTTTCTTTAGAGTAGTATTAAATATGCTGGCATAGAAGTTAAGGTTTTCCTCAACAGAAAGGTCGTGATATAAAGAAAATCTACCAGGCATATAACCTGTAATCTTTCTGATTTCCCGAAAATCAGTCTCACTGTCAAGCTCACCCACTTTAATGTTTCCTCCGTCAGGAATTAACAAGCTGGTAATAAGTCGAAATAAAGTAGTCTTTCCTGATCCGTCGGGGCCAATAAAACCGAACAACTCCCCTTCCTCAATATTCAAAGAAAGTTTTTTCAGAGCTTCTACCTTTTCGAATTTCTTTTCTATGCTATTTATGTGAACACTTACGGACATACTTATGGCTGTTATTCCGAAATAATTTTTTCGAAATATTGATTTAACTTACTGTTAATTAACTATTTAATAAATTTTGTGCTTTTTTTTGAACACTATTTTACTGCAGTCCAATAAGTGGTTCTGCCCAGTAAACTAATGCCGATATAACCTCGAATTTTGAGAGTACTCATATCATCTTCATCCTCAAATTCCATATAGCAACTATATGTTTTTCCGTTTTTAGGATCGTAGATCTGTCCATCTTCCCATTCGTCATCACCATCGAAAACAAAATCCTTTAGAAGTAACAATCCCATTACAGGACGATCGCGAAGACTAAGATCTTCATTCTTATCATCAAGTTTTGGTTTATTGGTTTCTTCATCAATAGGATTCAATAACCAAACAATTTTACCAAAATATTTATTACCTTCCTTATAAATTTCAACATGCGCATCTTTGTCTTCATTCATCCAAACACCTAAAATATCATCAGCTTTAAAATCCTGAGCATTTAGTTGTGTAAAAGGTGTAATGACCATGGCCATCATTAACATTAAAATTGCTTTTAGTTTCATAGTAATACTAATTAATTAATAATTTATTATTGTTATAATTTTTCTAAAAATAGTATTTTGTTGTAAAGCACTAAATTAACAAAATTATTTTACGAAATCCATTTCTCCAGGCATACCTATTTTTATGCTACCATCATTTTTCACCAGCACTTTAATAGCATATACCAAATTCACTCTTTCCTCTTTTGTTTGAATTGTTTTTGGAGTAAACTCTGCAGTATTAGAAATCCAGATAACTTTGCCCTTTGTTTTAGTATTGTCATTCTTATCCTTGTCGAATAATACTTCTACTTCATCGCCAAGTTTAATTTTTGGCAACTGACTGCCCGAAACATATACTTTTAGTTTTATATTCTCAACATCAGCAACCTTATAGAGTGGTTTTCCCATTGCCGCTAATTCTCCTTTCTCAGCATATTTTACTAAAACAGTACCTCTCACCGGGTTATTGATTACACATTTCGAAATTGACTCTTCAATTTGTTCAATCTGAATTCTCACTCCCTCTATCTGATCAAGTATACTTTGCTTTTTGGAATTAACTGAAATAATCATTTTCTTGTTAACATCGACTAATCCGTTGATATCATCCAATTGTTTTTTAGTTGCTGCACCTTGTGAATACAGTTTTTCTATCCTTTTCTGACTTATCAGATTATTTTCCAATTGCTGCTTTTGTACATCAATTTCCGAATGTATGCTTACCAACTGCGACTTAATAGTTTGTATTTGCTGTGCAAGAAGTTTTTTACGTAGATATAAATCCGTTGAATCGATCAATCCGACTATCTGGTTTGTTTTTAACACATCACCCTCCTCCAAATTTAGATTCATGAGTTCGCCATTAGCCTGGGCAGACACGATAATTTCGGTCGCCTCAAAATTTCCATATGCATCTGAAATTTGGTCCCCATTATTACATGAAGTAATAATAATTAAAAGACTAAAAATGCTAATTAAATATTTCATATTCATATAATTATTAATTATTTCCTATTGCTGTAAGGTATTGTAAATTTGCAAAAATCAACTGAAGTTTATGAGCCTCAAGGTTTAATTCCGACTTAACTCTTTTGTTTACCTCTATCAAATAATTTGTAGTTGTAATTGTTCCATTATCCATCTGGTTTGAAGCGGTTTTTACAACATTTTTTTGAAGTCCCACAATTACTAAATCATTTTCAATTAGTTGCTCGTACTTTCTTATATCACTAACTTTCTTATCCAAATCGGCTCGCAAACCCTGTTCAAAGGTTTCCTTTTGTGTGTTAATGATATTATTTTGAATATCAAAAACCTGTTTCTCTCTTTTCACTTTACCCCAATCCCATATATTCCAGCGCATGCGAACACCAAACATATAGTAGTCGGTAAAATTATTATCCAGCATATTATATCCGGGACGACCATAACCCATCTGCCCAAAGGCAACAAAATGTGGCTTACGTTTTACATTTGAAAGTTCTTTTAAACTTCTGACTTTATTCTGTTGCAAACTTAAAAGCTGATATTCGGGTCTGTTGTTTTGAAAATCATAATTATCTGGTTTAATATCAGGAAGTTGCAACTGGTCTGGATTTTTTATTTCCAATCCGCATATTTCATTCAAAGAGCCAATAAGACCTTCAATATCAGAATTGAGTTCGATATTTTTTTGTTTAGTATTATTTATTTCAACGCTAATGGCATCCAAATCCGATTTGAGTAAAATCCCGTTTTCATAGGATTTTGAAGCCTGATCATATCTTACTTCCAAATTGGATTTCAAAACATTAAGTATTTCTTTGGTTTTATTCAAATAAACAATATTGAAAAATAATTGATTGATATTTTGCTTTAGTTGATATACTTCAACCATTAATTTCTGATTACTAATTTCCAGATTCGCTTCTTCAACTTTCTTCTGGTTTGAGACTAAACCTCCATCATAAATCATTTGTTCAATATCTAAATTTACTTTATACCAATCCTTATTTAACTCCTCAATATTTACACCGGGAATGTTATTGGCAAAAGAAACTTTAGTTACTTCCGACTGCCAGGAAGCTTGCCCGCTTAAATTTAAAGTAGGATAATGCTGGGACGCAATATTTTTTTCGTTTAACTCATAAATTGCCCTGTTAAATTCAATTTGAGAAAAATTAGGATAATTATTTATTGCACTGTCGTAACAGGAATAAAGCGAGTAAATTGTTTGGCTTTGACCAAAAACAACAAAAGGAAAAATTAATATAAAAAGAAATATTTTAGTCTTCATATCATTCATTATTTCTTAAAAATTGCAACTTGTACAAATTCAACAATATGTGATTTACGTTCATTAATAAAGGTGTCAAAAGCATCTTCATCGCCATCGAAAATAAACCCCTTGATAATACCAGAGGCCACAAAAGGAAAAATAGTCATACTCAATACATTAACCAGGATTTGTATGGGGTTAAAAGGTCTCAAATCCTTCCTGTTGCCTTCTTTCAGGATAACGCCTATGAACTTTTGTTTATCAACTCCATTTGACTTAATTAAATCCACTATCATCTCCGGATTGCGATTAATTTCATGAAGTACAAACTGAGGGATGTATGGTTTTTTCTTTAATTCCTCAAAATAAACATTAACGAAGTTTTCTATAAGTTCTTCAATGTTTTTTGAATTTTCAATGGAGGCTGCAACTCCGGTAACAATTTCTTTAAAAATATTATTGAACACTTTTTCGAAAAGTTTTGTTTTCGAACGGAAATAATAATGTAATAAAGCCTTATTAATTTCAGCCTTATCGGCTATTTCCTGCATACGGGCACCATCGTAACCCTTGTGAACAAAAACCTCTTTTGCTGCCTCAATTATTTTAATTTCAGTATTTTCGTTATTAACCATATGTTTTAACTATTATGTTTAACTATTTGGTTAAACCAGTTGGCAAATATATGACTTGAATATTCATTTGTCAAGTTTTTTTTGAATTATTTTTAATCCCATAGTTATTTAATCCTCAGTATCAGCATTTAAAAGTCTGTATATATGACAATTAAGAAGTTTTAACAAGATGTAATTTATTTTACATAAAAATGATATTGTTTTAGTTTATTTTTGCAACACATTTGAAATTTTGAGAATTATGAAAGTTGTTAATTTAATATTTGCTGCATTTTTATTGATATTTATTTCATGCGAAAATCCGACTAGTCAACTCATTGGAACATGGAAAGTTGTTGATGTGGAAACCCACTTTGACGAAGCCAAGATGAGCCCGGCTATGATAAGTCAGGTTGTTGAAATGCAAAAGGAAACATTTTTTAAAATTAGTAACGACACCACTTTGATAATTTTTTCCAGTGAAAATACACACGAAGCAAAGTGGACTTATAATAGTGATGACAATAGCATAACTTATTTTTTCGATTCGAATCCAACTACAGTAAATAAATTAGGTAAGTTTGTTGATGGAAGCATAGTTTCTGAAACAACTTCTGCCATTGGCAAAATGGTTATTACTTATGGGAAACAACCAAAATAAACAACATTACCGGTTTTAAATTAAGTACATTTTCCTTATCTTCATCAGGTTTTTTCATACATTTGGGCATTAAATGTAAATGAAAGTTTTATGAAAAAATCCGTTTTATTAGCCCTGCTATTTTCCATTTCTTTATTTGGCTTTTCACAAAAGTACTTAGTTAAAATTGCGGAAGAGTCGTGTGTATGTCTGGAAAATATTTCCGACACCACTAATCCTGAACAAATAAATATGGAAATGGGCATGTGTATAATTGAGGCAGCAATTCCATACAAAAAGCAACTGTTAAAGGACCATGATATCGACATGGACCAAATAGATGTTTATGGAGAGAAGTTGGGAATGCTGGTTGGCGTAAAACTTGCCTCTGTTTGTCCTAATACGCTTTTAAGAGTTACCAAGTTAAGCAATACCGATTATGAAGAGGAAGAAGAAGAAATTGATAATATACAAATTGTAAATGGAACGGTAACAAAAATTGAAGATGAGCAGTTCGTAATTTTTTCATTGAAGGATGAAACAAACAGAGTGTCGAAATATTATTGGTTATCAGGTATAGAATCTGATATTGATATCACATCTAACTATATGGAATTACTGAATAAAGATATTATAATTGCATATGAAACCATAGAATTATTTGATCCCAGAATCCAGGTATACCGTCAGTTTAAAGTTATTTCAGAAATTAAACTCGATAATTAATCCTGTTTAGGAATTTTAATGGAATAAATTAAGGCTTCAACCTGTTTTAAAAGGTCGCGTTTTCTTTCGCTGGGCTTATAAACATAAGCCATCATAGTAATTATTTTATTGGATTTATCATCGAAGAAAGTATACGATTTAAAAGGGCCTCCCATAAAATCGTTTTCAACTACCCAGGTACCACTAATTTCAATGGCATATCCCAATGGAAAATTACTAATGTTTTTTGCCATAGGCGGAATGAATTCTTCGTCAATCGACATATAAGAATTGTAAACAGCGCCAGGAATATTATTTTTTAATGCTGTTTTAGTTCTTGATAATATACTAGCCTTTGAAAATTGCGCAGTATCCTGATAATCAGCAGAAATGATAATTACTGCCTGGCTCATATCAACTTGTTCTTTCCTTATCCAGACAAAGTTTTTTATATCTTTAGCAACATAAAAGCCATTTGGGATTACCATTTCGATACCTGTGCTTTTTTTAACTTGAGCAACAGCATCGCCATTTTGTTGAGTTCTGAAAAGTTCCAATATCCTTTCCCTGTCAGTTTGTTGATACGACTCAATAAATATTTCGGCATTATTGTTAAATATCTTCACAAACTCATCTTCTGATGATGCAGTAAGTTTGTAAATACTTTGTGGTGCAGCCCAAAAGTCATCCTGATGTTCCAGAACAGGTTTTTCAGCATTCCTGTCGATATTTACCACAAACAGATTATGATGTTTTCGTAGCAAATCGGAGAAAGAATTTTTGAGAACATGAGAAACTTTAAATAGTGGTTCCGATTGATTAAGACCGTATTGATCCTTGCCAAAATTGTTTTTTATTGTAATCCCAATTGTATCATCCCACTGATTTTCATTTTGTATCACAACCAAAATTTCAGAAGTATTACCTATTGAACGAGGCTTTCTGGTTTTACTTTTTTGAGTACATGAAAAAAGTAGAGAACTTACTAAAAAAGTGACGATTAAAAAACTGAATTTATTGGACATAATGCATTAATTAATTTTACAAAATTACTTATACATTATGTAAGTAACCAATTTATATGCCAAAAAAATCAGGTTTTAACTTAAAACAGCAATCTTTAGTTTTTGTCCTGGTCTAAGTCGCTTTGAATTTCTAATATTGTTAAGACTTTTAATTTTATCAACTGTAACGCCATCGTATTCTTTAGCAATATCCCATAAAGTATCTCCAGTTCTAACTACGTGATAAAGATATTTTCCATCCTTTACCGATGAAGAAGATTTTTCTTCCGGTTTATAAACAATTAAATTTTGATTGGGATAGATAGTTGAATTCCGCAGATTATTCCACTCCTTTAAATCGGTAGTCGTACATTTATACTTTTTTGCTATGAGCCCAAGGTTTTCACCATTTTTAACTTTGTGATGCGATTGTTTTGAAGACCTGTTAACAGGAGTTGAACTGCTGTAATATTTTCCACTTCCCGAACCAAACAGAACCAGTTTTTGTCCCGGATAAATAGTATTACTGCGCAGACCGTTCCAACTTTTAATCTGACTTACATATACATGGTATTTTTTAGCAATCAGCCCTAAATTTTCGCCACTTCTAACAATGTGAATATTTCTGTCTTTGGCCTTTTTTACTTCCGCAAGTAGTATCTCCCTTTCTATACCACTTTTAGTCTTATAATCGTAAAGAGCCTGTTCATTGTTTAAGTACGTTCCAACATATTCATTTCTTAACCTCAGCAAATATTTTTTATCTTGTGATGAAGGGATAATACCTAATTTATAAGTTGGGTTAAGGGCTTTTATCTCCTCCATTGGGATTCCAAACATCTCGTTTAACTGATCGAAGGCCAGCACATCATTTACAGTAACTGTATCAGTATCAAAATAATAGTATTCAGGATCAACAGCTTTGATATTATGTTCAGGAGCATAGTTAAAAACATAGTTTACAGCTATAAAAGCAGGTACGTATCCTCTTGTTTCTCTTGGCAGGAATGGCCATATAGCCCAATAATTTTTGGTGCCTCCTGCCCTGCGAAGAGCACGATTAACGTTACCTGCTCCAGAATTATAAGCGGCAAGTGCCATCGACCAATCGCCATAAATATCATACAAATCCGAAAGATGCTCACAGGCAGCGACAGTTGATTTATAAGGATCATAACGATCGTCAACCATTGAACTAACTTTTAAACCATAAACTTTTCCTGTTCCATACATAAATTGCCATAATCCTTTTGCTCCTTTGTGGGAACCGGCAGTGGGTATAAGCGCCGACTCTACAATTGCCAGATATTTAATTTCCAAAGGCATATCAAATCTGTCGAGTTGCTCTTCGAAAAGAGGAAAATATAATTTGGCAAGCCCCATTACTCTCGACGTAAGTCCTCTCTTTTTATTGGCGTATAGTTCAATGTATTTTTTTACCTCCTTATTATAGGTGAGTTCAATGGGAGTTTCTAAATTTAATTTTGCAAGACGTTGTTCATAAACTGAATCGGGGAATGTGGGAACAAAATCGGGAGTGTAGTTATAATCTCTTTCTTCAACCAGTTTCTTTTTGCTTTTGGCAGAATTGAAAGAAGCATAAACCAAACTATCGAGATGATGCAATAAAGGAGTATCAAATACCATCGCAGGTTTGATTTTAACAGTGTCGGGATTAGACGATAATCCATCAGGAAAAACTGCCGCATTTGTTAGTGCCAAAAAGAAAAGGCTGAATATGCTAGTTAAGATAATTTTATACATGGTAAATATTTCTTGAATAATAACGTAATTTGGGGCAAAAGTATATATATCCTCAACATTATTATGTTAAAGTGTAAATTTTAATCCACAATGGATAGTTAAGAAGGTCTGGAGGGAATGTTGAGTTATGAGTTGTGAATTATGAGTTGTGAGATGGTTGCGGGTTACGTGTTACGTGTTGCGAGTTGCGAGTTGGCTTGCAAAAAGTAACAATAATTTGTCAGGCTGACTATACTCAGAGAAATTAAGCACAGTACAAGAAATCTCCTATAGATATTAAGATAAAATTATCTTATGATGATTAATTTCTGTCGGTGGACGGATCGAAAATTCGAAACTGTGGCTTAGGATTCTTTTTTCAGTTGTTCAATCCATTTATTGATACGTTCCTGAGTAAGTTCCGGTTCGAAATCTTCATCAAGAGCAAGTCCGTAAAAATAA
>PKTA01000116.1 GCA_002869365.1 Marinilabiliales bacterium
ATACCGAGTTATGTCGGTACGGGATTACCCTTACTAGGGCAATAGTTCAGTTCGTTCCTTACTTCCTATTGCAAAAACCGGGATTAATTTCGAAAACAAAATTTTATCAATAAATAAAAAAAGCCCCATCTCAGAAAGAAGGGGCTTTTTAATTTTTTATAATTATCTATTTCTGAACTGTTCTTCCTGAGCCAATAGTATTTACTGTAGCTTTTGAAGGATTTCCATAGTAATACAGATTGCCTGAGCCTACAATTGAACCTGAAAGGCTTTCTACGGCGGTAACATTTACATCGCCCGATCCTGCAATTTTAGCCTGTACATCTACTGCTTTAAAACTTTCTCCTTCAATATCGCCACTGCCGGCAATTGAAACAACAAGTTTAGATGCGCTTCCTTCCAAAACTACATCTCCTGAACCTGCTACACTTAAATCGCAATTATTTAGTTTTAAGTCCTTGGCATAAGTATCTCCAGAACCACTTACTCCTATTTCAAAATCTCCTTTCACTCCTGAAAGTTTAACGTCTCCCGATCCAGCTATTGATACTTCAACATTTTTTGCATCCAAAGGCGCTATTAAATCTCCTGAGCCTACAATTTTAATTTTAAAATCATTGGTTTTAAATACGTCGGTAAAAGTCATGTCTCCTGATCCTACCAGACTTACCTGTTCTAAATTCGGTACGGTTACATAAACTTTTGCAACACGAATGCTTTTATGATATTTTTTAATATAAACTTTAAGAGTCCCGTTTTCTACTTCCGTATAAAGGTGACTCATTAGTTCCTCATCGGCTTCAACAACAACTTTTTGTGTGTTACCCTGAGTAATGAATAAATCGGCTGAACAAATAAGTTCAATACCGGTAAATTCCGATACATTTCTAGTTTCTTTTACTGCGTTACCACCTTTTAAAGAGGCGAATGTGTTTGTAAATGGAAAAATAACTATAGCAGCAACTATTGCTGATACAATAATAGATTTTAATTTCATGATTTTAATTTTTGATTATTAATTACTATTGTGACGTACAACTCTTGCAAAAGTTACTTTTATTATTCCATTAGATATTAAAGTATCCTTTTTTTAGTATCAATTTTGGAATTGTATGAAAACAAATTAATAAAAAACCCTAAGCCAGGGCAATTAAAATATGAATGTAGAATGATAAATGAAAATCTTTGCTAGGGCATTAATTATCTATCATCCCCTGCCCTATTTTCTTGATTTTACCTTCTTCTTTTAATTCAGTAATTAACTTATCCAGAACCCCGTTAATAAAGGTTTTACTTTTAGCAATACTGAAATATTTCGATAATTCAATATATTCGTTCAAGGTAACTTTAATAGGAACTTCGTCCATATAAATGAATTCTGTAATGGCCATTTTTATAATTATAAGGTCCATCATAGGAATTCTGTCGTACTCCCAGTTTTTAGTTTTAGGTTTTATAAGATTATCGTTTGTTTCGTTATTGAGGATTACTTTACGATAGAGTTTTTTTACGAACTGCAAGTCGGTATTAACTGCATCTTGCTCCGTTTTTAATAAAGTAGGAAGCGGTGTATTTATATTTGATTTCGTTTTTATAACATCGGTGAATTTAATAAGCAGAATGTTTACTAAATCGTATGAATCGACGAAATAGACACTTTTTTCTGAATAATAAGAGTTTAATAAATCGAATTTCGACAATAGTCTGTCAACGATTTTTATAATAAGTTTTTTATCCTCTTCCAGTGAAAAGTTGTCGGATTTCATATAAGTTTTATAGAAATCCTGTTCGCTAAGCAAATTATAAAACTTCCGAATCATATCTTCCTGATCGGCCCAGTTAATTTTGTATAATTCTTCTTTCTTGTTGAAATCCAGATTATTATCTATATAATTTAAAACCCGGTTTTCGATAAATTTCAGATTGGGATTCAGGTCTTCTTCAGTTGGAATATATTTTTTCTTTCTGTCTTCGGAGAGATTATCTGCAAAAGTTCTTACCTGATTTAAAAAAGATAATTGGTAAATAAATAGTTCATAAATTTTATTGATGCTTAGCATTAATTGTTTTTCACCAACGACTATGTCTTCCTGACCGCCTGAAAAGTATGCGTATAATGCTTGTAGGGCTTTAATCCTAAGATGTCTACGATATAACATATGGATATAATATTTATATGAACTATTTTAAAATTATGAGGAGGCAAAAGTAAAAAAAAACGTTAGCAATAATTAAATATAAGAGAAATAATTTACCTGCCCAATTCCCTGAATGCATAAAATATGATATTAATATCTTTCCAAATATTATAATCTCTGGCATAAAGCAAGTTAAGGTCTTTGATAATACGGTTGTCGAAGTTTTTTGCCTTTAAACCGTCGGTTGGATTTAAAACTGAATTTTTAATTTTTGGGAGATTTAGATGGTCATCTTTAATATTATAATAACCTACCCAGCTTTTATAATTGAATAATGTTTGTATAATATTTCTGATAAAACCGAAAGGTTTATTTTGAATAAGCATCAATACTGGCGAAACAGGCAGCATTAGTAAACTTAAAGCAAAATCCAATAGTCTCTTATTTCTACGGTTTTGTATTTTACCTATTGCGTTAATACCAAAGGTATAAAGGTCGCCACGTGTGTGTATAGAATTTGATCCGATTATTGACAAACCGTCTTCAGGAGCAATTTTATAATCGATATTTGCGTTTTGCCACTCGGCCATCTTATCGATGATAGTATGATGTTTTACGTCTGCAGAACAAAATATTACTTCATCAATTTTATAAATTTCAATTATATCTTTTACCTGACTTATATTTCCTATGAATTCATCGTTGCCTGCTTTTTTATCATCCGGAAAAACCAAACCTACAAATTCGGGTTTTATTATGGATGTTTTTAATAATCCCAACACTCTATTTGCTTCCTGGGTATCACCAATAATTACAAAGCGGCTATTTTGCTTCTCGCCCATTTGTACCCATGGAACTTTCAGGTTATACAGAACGTATCTTGCTGCAGGCAACATTAATATACCCCAAAAACTACTTAGTAGTACCAGGGCTCTGGAAAACCTCAACCATTCAGGAAGTAGTGCATACAAAACCAAAATAATGGTAGACCCCACAAGTAATCCGCTAATGGAGTTCCTGATTTTTACCGGACGGTCGTAGCCACCTGCAAAATAAACCGATAAAAGCCATATTGTAACATAGGCGGGAAGTACTGCTGTTACTAAAAGTATGGGATAATTACCTCCTTCCGAATAAATAAAACTCCTTCCCCATAAAACCTTTATTAAATATGCGCCTCCATACAATAAAGTACCGTCGATAAACGGCAAACTGAGTCTGCTTATTACCCTCGAAATTATTGCCAGGAATGCTCTAAAATAAACTGCAACTTTTATCAGCGTAGCAAATGCTCTGGCGTTATTATCAGTAAAGTGCTTTCTGGCGAAGATTACAATAGCATTATAAAAAACCAAAACATAGTTTACGCTCGACTTTTTTGTGCTTTCGCCTTTATAATGTATAATTCTTGTTTCAGGATAATAATAGTTGTTATATCCTGCTTTAATTACTCTGTATGAAAGGTCAATGTCTTCTCCGTACATAAAGAAATCTTCATCCAGAAGACCTATTTCATCGAGAACACTTTTTCTCATTAACATGAAGGCTCCGGCAAGAATATCAACTTTATGTATTTGATTTTCATCGAGATAACCTAAGTGATACTTTGAAAACCTTTTGGATTTTGGAAAAAGCGACGAAATTCCCGACATCTTATAGAAAGCTGTTGAAGGGGTTGGTAATCCTCTTTTGGATTCAGGTAAAAATTTACCAGAACCATCTACCATTTTAACTCCAAGGGCTCCGCCATCAGGATGCTTATCCATAAAGTCGATTACCTTTGCTAAAGTATCGTCTTCTACAACTGTATCAGGATTTAGAATTAAAACATATTCACCTTTACTTATTTTAATGCCCTGGTTGTTGGCTCTGGAAAAACCCTTATTATCTTTATTTGCAATAAGTTGTACTTCGGGAAATTTCTTTTTAACCAATGAACATGAACCATCTACCGAGTTATTGTCAACAACAATAATTTCGCCCTCTATGCCCTTCATCGCCTTTCGCAATGAAGTTAAGCATTGATCGAGGAAATACTCAACATTATAATTAACTATAACTACGCTTATTTTCACGGTTCAAAAATAATAATTTACCAAGTATTATGTTTGTAAAACAATAATAATAGAATTAAACGCAAAGAAAATTATTTTATTGAATACAATTTGAATATTGCTAATCTCTTTTCAACAAAATTATGGCAATAATTTAATTATTAGTGTATCCCAAATTTCATAATTTAGCAATTATTATCTCTTAACGGAGTTTTGTTTTTATAAATACCTTTTCCTTAAAATGGTAAATAAAATATTAGGCACCGCCGGAACCAGAATTTTAAATGCTATTATAAACCTGGCAATTATCCTTCTTATAAGTAATTATATAGGAAGTGAAGGATACGGGATTATTGGTTTGGTGATTGTTAGTGTTTCCATAATTCAAATTTTTGTAGACCTTTTGGGAGGCGGAACCCTAATTTATTTTACATCCAGAAAAAATCATATATCTCTATTGTTAGTTTCATATTCATGGATAATAATAGTAATATCACTTTTTACTATTGGTTTAACAGCATTTGAATTCTTTTTTCCTAATCAATATTCTGAGTTTATTCCCAAGGGACAGAAGTCGTCAGTAATTTTACTTGCTACCATAGGAGCATTTATGCTCACACATTATAACATTTTAATAGGAATAGGAAAAATAAAGCAATATAATATTGCATTTTCAATTCAGTTATTGAGTTTAGTATCTTCATTTTTATACTTCTTGTTTATTGCTGAAAATACTGATTTTACATCCTATTTAAATGCTTTAACAATTTCATATGTAGTAGGGTTATTCTGCAGTTTGATAGTTTTTAAATATATTGAGAAAGGTGATGAACTAAATACAAATGAGGTTATTAAAGAGATGTTGAACTTTGGTTTTGTAAGCCAGATAGCAAATGGATTTCATATTTTAAATAAAAGGATTAGTTTTTATTTTATCAATGCTTTTTCCGGTCTTTCATCATTGGGAGTATATAATGCCGGTATACAGTTATCTGAGGGGCTCAAACTTATCGGGCAAAGCATTTCGTTGGTACAGTACAGTGAAATATCTAAATCCAGAGATAAACAATATGCTGTAACAATCACAATTAAACTTATGAAACTGGCAGTTCTGCTGACTTTTATAGCATTATTTGTGCTTTTAATAATGCCTGTTGAAGTATATGAGTATTTGTTTACGAAAGAGTTTGATGGCATTAAACTGATTATAATAGCCATAAGTCCGGGTGTTTTAGCTTTATCTGCTAATACCATATTCTCACATTATTTTTCAGGATTGGGAAATCCAAAAATTAGTTTGTGGGCAAATATGATAGGCTTCATCTTTACAATAATTTTTGCAATTGTTCTGATACCAGTTTTCGGTTTGGTGGGTGCAGCCTTAACATCGTCAATAAGTTACTCATCTACTGTTGTTTATCAATATTTTATATTTAAAAAGCAAACCGGAGTTTTATTTAAACACTGGCTTCCTGTTAAACAGGATTTTATCGATTTTAAACATATTCTTTCTCGTTTACTTAATTAAATTATTTTGAAAAATAATACCAAAGGAATACTGCTGGCGCTGGGTGCTGCATTTGCTGTAAGCAATGTATATATTTTCAGCAAATCGGCGCTTAACGAAGTCCATCTATCACAGTTTGGAACTCTTTGGTTTGGTTTCGGAATAATTTGGAACCTAATATTCATTTTTTCCAGTAGAAAACACAAAAAAATATTTGCGTTAAGTAAGCACTCCTGGCTTATTTTAGGTGTTATAGCCCTAATGGAGATGTTTGGGACAACATTTTTTTTCCTGTCGATAATGACTGTTGAAAATACTGCTACAGTTTCCTTTCTGGCCAATATAAATCCGTTTCTGGTAGCATTTTTTGGATTCATGATACTGAAAGAGAGGTTTAACAAAACTGAGGGGCTTGGAATGATAATTACCCTGGTGGGAGCATTTGTTATTTCATATAAAGGCGGAGGGTTTAGCGATTTTTTTATAGAAGGAAGCCAGTATGTTCTATTATCAGGTATTATCTATGCTGCTTCCACCACCACTGCCAAAAAGAATATTAAGGATTTAGACCCTTCTTTTCTTGCTTTGGCCAGAATTCTTCTGCTGTTTACAGCTTCTCTTTCATCATTGTTTTACTTTGGATTAAACTTAAATATACCTTCGTCAGCATTAATTAATATAAGCATAGGCTCTGTTTTGGGGCCATTCCTTACGGGAACCCTGGGTTATATGACTATTAAATATATTGATGCTTCCAAGGCTTCAATGATTGGTACTTCAAGAAGTTTGTTTGTACTTTTGGGAGGATTTATAATATTTGGTCAAATGCCGGGTATAAATCAACTTATTGGTGGCCTTATGACTATCACAGGAGTATTACTAATATCATTTGGTAAACTTAAACTGAAAAAGTATGAAAGACATTAATTTATTTCTTAAGAAACTATTCCTTAACAACGAACTGGTTGAAATACTTCAGGATAACTCTTTGGTAATGGAAGTAAATGATAATGAAACTGTTCTTAAGGATAACGAATATGTGAAAAATATCCCATTGGTTATTGATGGCAGAATAAAGGTTATGCGAAATGATGAATCAGGAAAAGAGGTGCTGCTCTATTATATCAATCCAGGAGAAAGTTGTGCGCTTTCTATTGCTGCAGGACTTAATCATCAAAAGAGTATGGCTTATGCTGTTGCCGATAAGCATACACGTTTCATGGCAATTTCTGTTGATAAACTGGATGAGCTGATAAAAAAATTTCCATATTTGAATAGTTTTGTCCTGGAACTATTTCACAAGCGATTCAACGAACTGGTTATGTATATTGATGATATTAGTTTTAGAAGTATTGATACCAGGTTATTTGATTATATTGATAAAAATACCATTGAAGAAACAAATGGAAAGTTTGTATTAAAAACACATAAACAGATAGCCGAAGAATTAGGTACAGCCAGGGAAGTTGTATCACGCTTATTGAAACAACTTGAAAATAAAGGCCTTGTAAAAAACTTTAGAGGTAAAATTGAAATTATTTGACCTTTGTAACCTGAGTCACCGAATTTATACATTTTCAATATTTATTTTTGTACTAAATTTAAAATAATAAGATATGAAAACTAATGTAGGAACAGTTGACAAAGTAGTTAGAATAGTATTAGCAATTATTATTGGAGCCCTTGGTTACTACTATCAAACATGGTGGGGACTTATTGCTTTAGTACCTTTTGCCACGGCCTTTGTAGGTTTTTGCCCCCTTTATAAACCCTTTGGAATAAGCACAAAAAAATAAATTTTTGTAATTTATAATATGAGGTATTTTTATACACCGGAAATAATTTAATTTCCGGTGGTATATTTAGTGTATTTGCTCTAAACGGATAAGGATTAATAAAACTCATAAAATTTCTTACTTTTTATTTTTTTCATAAAGTCCTGAAAGCCTTTAATGAACAATGTTTTCAACAATTTTTGTTTAAAAACTTAATTACTATATAGTAATTCGTGACATTGTTGTTCATATTTTAGCCGGAAATTAAGAATAAATGTCAGCAGAATACAATGATGATAGCGTAAGGTCTCTTGATTGGAAAGAGCATATCAGGCTTCGCCCGGGTATGTATATTGGCAAACTAGGAGATGGTAGTTCGCAGGATGATGGAATATATGTTCTTCTGAAAGAAATTATTGATAATTCCATTGATGAGTTTGTGATGGGACATGGTAGTACCATAGAAGTTACAATTAATGAGAGAGAAGTAAGTGTAAGAGATTTCGGAAGAGGAATGCCTTTGGGAAAAGTTGATGCATGTGTTAGTAAAATAAATACAGGTGCTAAATACGATTCCAAAGTATTTAAAAAGGCAGTTGGTCTTAATGGTGTTGGATCGAAGGCAGTTAATGCATTATCAGAATATTTTAAAGCTCAGTCGATTAGAGAAGGAAAAACAAAAATCCTTGAGTATTGTCGTGGCGCTGTTGAGAATGATGCCAATATTGTTAAAAGTGACGACAAACAAGGTACGTTTATTTCTTTTATCCCTGATCAGGAAATCTTTGGAAATTATAAATACATTTTCGATTATGTTGAAGAAATGTTGTGGAATTATGTATTCCTGAATAATGGTTTAACAATTGTTTTTAACGGGCAAAAGATGCAGGCCAAAAATGGTTTGATAGATCTTTTGGAACATAATTTAAATGGCAACGGACCTCTTTTATATCCTATAATTCATATTAAGGAAGGCGACTTTGAATGTGCATTCAGCCATAGTTCAAGAACCTATAGCGAAGAGTATTATTCATTTGTTAACGGACAGCATACAACACAGGGAGGAAGTCATCAAAATGCGTTTAGAGAAGCAATAGTAAAAACTATACGTGAGTTTTTCAATAAGGATTTTGATACCAGCGATATAAGAACTTCTATTTTTGCTGCCATATCAATAAAGGTTTCCGAACCTGTTTTCGAATCGCAAACAAAAACCAAATTAGGGTCGCAATATATTGAACCCGGTGGCCAGACGATAAGAAATTATATCCACGACATAATAAAACGTAATCTGGATAATTACCTTCACATTCATAGTGATGATGCAGAAGCATTATATCGAAAAATCCTCCAGAGTGAGAAGGAGAGAAAGGATATGGCAGGAATTAAAAAACTTGCCCGTGAAAGTGTGAAAAAGGTAAGTCTTCACAATAAAAAATTACGTGATTGCAGAATACATCTTACTGATAGCCATGAAAAAAACCTTGAAACTACGCTTTTTATTACTGAGGGTGATTCAGCAAGTGGCTCTATCACAAAGTCGCGCGATGTGCAAACCCAGGCCGTTTTTAGCCTTAAGGGAAAACCGCTTAATTCATACGGACTCAGTAAAAAAATAGTATACCAGAATGAGGAATTCAACCTGCTTCAATCAGCCTTAAATATTGATGAAAGCATGGATGACCTTCGTTATAATAATATTGTTATTGCTACAGATGCCGATGTTGATGGTATGCACATACGATTATTACTATTAACATTTTTCCTTCAGTTTTATCCTGATCTGGTAAAAGGCGGACACCTATACATTCTTCAAACACCTCTGTTTAGAGTAAGAAATAAAACTAAAACCAAATATTGTTATTCTGATCAGGAAAGAGTAGATGCCATAAACACTCTGAAACCAAGTCCCGAAATAACACGTTTCAAAGGTCTTGGAGAAATTTCTCCATCGGAATTTAAACATTTTATTGGCTCCAACATTCGACTCGAACCTGTAGTATTGAAAGGTGACAGCGCAATAAATGAAACTCTTGAATTTTATATGGGAAAAAACACTCCTGATCGTCAAGAGTTCATTATCAATAATTTACGTATTGAAGAAGGAGTTTTAAAGGAAGATATACTGGTGGCCTAAAATTATGAAAAATGGGCCGGAAAAAATCTTATTCGAAATACCAATCTAACTTTATTGAATTAGTTAAAAACAAAGTAGCCAAAGCAATTAATGATTATAAATTAATTGATGATGGCGATAGAGTATTAGTTGCTATTAGCGGAGGAAAAGATTCATTATGCCTGCTGGAAAATCTGGTTGCTTATCAAAAGTTTAAGAAAGTAAATTTTCAAATTGGTATTATTCATATCAACCTCACGGATATGGATTACGAAATCGATAAAAAATTAATTACTGAATTTTGCAGCAAACTTGATTTGAATATCAACTTTGTAAATACCTTTGCTAATATTGAAAGCAGAGGAAAAAAGTCAGCATGCTTTATATGTTCCAGAAATCGCCGAAAAACTATGTTTCAATATGCAAAGGATAATAATTTTAACAAAATTGCCTTTGGTCACCATATGGATGATGCTGTTGAAACACTGATAATTAATATGATTTATCATGCTAATGCGGCATCAATTCCGGCATCATTGAAAATGTTTTCAGGAGAAATCGAAATTATCAGACCTTTGATTCTTCTTACTAATAAGGACACTACCGAGTTTGCTAAAATTAAGAATTATCCTCCCCTAAAAAAAACTTGTCCTTATGATGATAAAACCATGAGAACCACTGCCAGAAATATCATTAAATCGATGGAAGTCATCAATCCAAATGTAAGGCCCAATTTATTAAGAGCGCTTAAAAATATCGATCATGAATTGATTCCATAAATATTTACTAATTTAAACTACCATGGAAAACAAGAAAGTCACAATTATACTAATTCTTATTTTTAATATTTATTTTCTTAATGCTCAGGTCGTTAGAGATGCTGGTATAGTTGTTTCTCCAATTGCTGATGCAATAATTAGTGTAAGTTCTGGTAATAATATTGAATATTTAAGAGATGGAAATCCTGAAACTTTTTGGGAATCAGGAAATGCACTACCGGATAATTATATAAGGTCAAGAGAGCAAAATCTCTTTTTAAATGATGAAAATTTTGAAGTAACAACCAACAAATACATTATGGCCTTCGATGGTAATCCTGATTCAAAGGCCGAAGTTGAAAAGGGAATAACAAAAATAAAACTCTACAATAGAAGACCAATTAAATTTTTATCCTTAAAATTAAACACCAATAGTGAAGTAAGAATGCAAATTATTTTTTCTAATGGTCAAGTAATCGAAAGGAAATATAACAAACAAGATAACTATATTCTGCAGAATTTTGAAATTACTGAAGAAAGTGCTATGAAAGAAATTACTTTTCAATGTGCTGAAAACTTTCAACTATTTGAATTAGCAGCTATTGATAAAAATATAACTGAATGGATAAAATTTGAATTCACCTCCCCTGTTGAGATTGGTGTAATAATGAGCAGGCATTTAAATTCTGACGGTGTAGATTCTATTCAACTTTTGTGCTCGAATAATAATGTAGATTGGACTAAAATTTCTAACATAAACCAAAAAGCAATTGCGATTGTGAGTATGAGAGTTAATCCGGAAATTTATGCAAAATACCTGAAAATTATTTATTTTATTAAGCCTATACTTTATAAAAAAGCAAGTTTAAGGGAACTAGCTATTTACGACCAATATGGTCAGTTTGGTATACCTGATTCTGCTACCAAGACTCCAAATACCTGGAAAGAAAGTTTTGGTGTTAATACTATATGGAGTTGGGGTTATAAAGTTTCTTCAAAACAAATTGGAAGAAATGAGGGGTCTGCAAGATTTTCAAAACTGACAAATCTGGTAAGGAGTTATCACCGTATTGATTGGGATATTGCAAAGCCCGGAGATACTCCTGAGTTTATCTTAAGGGAAACATCAACCGACAGCATAAAAAATAAATGGCTTAACTGGAAGGAAGAATACGGTATCTGGAAGACAAACGGCCTGCAAATAGATGCTTGTGTGCTTTTTAATAATGAATACTTTCCTGAATCAGGCTGGAACAATGCATATTATCAAGCAAGACAATATGGTGAAGAGTTTGCAGGCTTCTTTATGGATAAGGAATTAGTTAGCTTAGTCGAAGTTGGTAATGAACCATGGGACTACTCCAGTAGTCTTTATGCTGAGATTTTAAAAGGAATGACCACAGGGATAAAAAATACTTCTAAAAAGTTTAAGGTAATACCGTGTGGTCTTCAGGCCTACGATAAATATCTTGATCTCAATAATTATATTTCTAATTACATACTCCCAAACAATGATATAGATGGCTTAAACACACATATTTACTCATATATCTTTAATGAAAAAGGCGAAAGAGTAGCCATAAATCCTGAGGATCCACGCTCTGAAACCTGGTCGGTGAATAATCTAAAAAAATGGGCCACAGCTAATAATTATTTATCTGATATTTACGTCACAGAATTTGGCTTTGACAGCGATGGAGGAGGTGACGATTGTATACATTCGAATTGCGTAAGCGAATACGAACAAGCAATTTATGGATTAAGGCAGGCGTTGATTTTTTACCGTCTTGGAGTTAAACAATTCTATTGGTATTACTATGCTAATGTAGATTGGAATTCAATATTGCATAACAGAAGTGGTTTAGTTTCTAACTATACATCGGGTTTTCAGGAAAAACTGTCGTTCAAAGTATTTGAAAAAGTTTTCGATGTTTTAAAGGACATGAAATTCTCTGCCATTGTTTTAGAAAATGAAGAAGTATATTGTTATTCCTATATTAATGAGAATACAAATGAGGAAGTTATGATTGCATGGCGTCCTACATCTGAAAATCATAAAGATATTAATTGGGTTGACATACCTCTGAAGAAGAATGTCAAATCAATTATCGACATAACAAATCCTGAAACCAAGATTTCTTACAAAAAGGAAATTAATAAACTTAAAATTGCTTTAAGTGGTACTCCACTAATAATAACTCTAAGATAATTACTGCGATAGCATCACAGGCATTATAAGCATAAGGATATCTTCAGCATTTTCGTCTTTATCATCGGGTAATAAAATACCAGCACGGTTTGGAGCCGACATCTCAATGATGATATTCTCGTTATCAAGAGTAGCGAGCATATCTAACATAAACTTGGAGTTAAATCCTATCTCTATGTCGTCTCCTTCATAACTGCAGGTTAGCCTTTCTCTTGCTTCACTGGAGTAATCGATATCTTCGGCCGACAATACTAATTCTTTACCTGAAACTTTAAATCTTACCTGATGAGTTGATTTACTTCCAAATATAGAAACTCTTTTGAGTGCGTTTAACAAACTTTTTCGTGCTACGCTTAGTTTAAATGGATTTTGCTGAGGTATAACCGCCTCATAATTAGGGTATTTACCTTCAATCAAACGACAAATTAATGTAATATTATCAAAAATAATTACTGCATTCGATTCGTTATATTCCAGTTTTACTTCCGCATCATTATCGTCGGGAATAATATTTTTCAAGTGGTTAAGCGGCTTTTTAGGTAAAATAAAAGAATCCGATTTTTCACTCTTCAGATCATGTCTTCTATAACGTACAAGTTTGTGGGCATCGGTGGCAACGAAAGTAATATTTTCCGGACTTAACTCACAAAGCACTCCCGACATTACCGGACGCAACTCATCATTACCTGTGGCAAACAATGTTTTGTTAAAAGCATCAACCAATTGTGCTCCACTTATATCAATCTTGGTGGTATTGTCGAGTATAGGTATCTGAGGGAATTCATCACTCTTATGACCTATAAGCTTATATTTTCCTTCACCGGCAAATATCTCAACACCTTGATTTTCCAGATTTACGGAAATGGTAACAGGGATTTCAGGAAAGGTTTTCATTATATCCAGCAACATCTTTGCAGGTATGGCAACTACTCCTTCATTTTCAAATTTATCAACCTCCAGTTCCACACTAATGGTTGTTTCCAGGTCAGAGGCAGTTATCTTTAATTTCCCTTCTTTTAATTCAAATAAAAAATCTTCCAGTATGGGTAAGGTATTGCTTGTACTTAGCACTCCGCTTATCTTTTGAAGACTTCTTAACAATGCTGTACTTGATATGATAAACTTCATTTTCTCGAAATAAATTTTGTAAAATTATTTTAAGTAAAAATAGAAAAAAACTAAATTACACAAATAGATGATATGAATTAATTATTAACACTTTCCAGACATTAATTTTATTATCATTTAACAATTTCGGTGGTGTAAATCAAAGGGTTGTAGTAATATAAAATTTAAAAAAATAATAATTGACAAAATTAACTCAATCTTACTCTTGGGTCGAGTAAAGCATATGTTATGTCAACAACAATGTTTATCAGTATCAACATAACAGAAATAAAGAGAACCGAGCCCATAATAATTGGCAGATCGTACTTTTCCAGTGAATCGACTATTAAAACGCCAATTCCTTTCCAGTCGAAAACATATTCCACAAAAACAGCACCTGCCATCAACGAGGCAAACCATCCGCTAATAGCAGTAATTAAAGGGTTTAATGAATTTCTCATTCCATGTTTTATAATAATGTCGAATTCACTTAAACCTTTCGCCCTGGCAGTGCGTATATAATCCTGCGATAGCACTTCCAATAAGGAACTCCGGGTTAAGCTTACAACTATCGCTAAAGGCCGGATGCCTAATGTTAACGCAGGCAGCACAAGGTTTTTTATGTTTATGTATACTTCTCCCGTATAATCATCTACCGAATACAAACTACCATACATTTCAAGTCCAGTATAGTCGGCCAGAACAAATGCAAACAGCCAGGCAATTAATATGGCAGCAAAAAATGACGGTACCGACATTCCAAAACTGGAAAATACCAATAATGATCTGTCGAGCAAACTATCTTTAAAAAGAGCAGCGGGTATTCCCAGCATTATTCCAACTATAATTGCAAATAATATTGAAGTAAATGCCAATAACATGGTTTTGGGAAAGGCTTCTAAGATAACCTTACTTACCAGCCTTTTGCTTTGATATGATTTCCTTAAATAGGGAACTTTAAGCACCAATGCTACATCTGCAATTTTTATTAACTGTGCCGAATTTATATATTTAGTTCTATCATAATACCAATAACTTTCTTTGTCGGAGGTGTTGTGTAATGATAAAGGAGAGATGTCGTTTAAGAAGTTAAAATACTGAATTGCAATGGGCTTGTCGAGGCCTAAATCCTTTTTTATGGCGTCTACAGATGTTATATCTGCCCTTTGTCCCAATAACATTCTGGCAGGGTCCCCGGGAAGTATATTAAAAAGAAAGAATACCATGCTTATTACTCCCCAAAGGACTAAAAAGCCATATAAAAACCTTCTTAATATATATCTGCCCATTATTTAGTTTAATTCCAGTTTCTCAGGAAAGTCGTTATAATGTATCTTCCTGAAAACAATGCCATTTTTTATTATCACTATCCCCGGATTTGAGCGTATCATTGCTTTAAGTAGGATATCATCAGCAAAATAAACTTCCAGATTATCATAAGTTCCAAATATTCTGCCCGCAGTTTGATAGTCGGAGCCAGTGATAACAGCGAAATATGCATCACCTTCTACATTGTTTCTCAATTTAATTCCTTTTTCCAAACCCTTCAAATTAACTTTAAAGAGATCGGGAGTTATTAACAGTATTTGAGTTCCGGGATTTTCAATCAGGTCCTTGGTATAATCATTACCAATACTATCCTGTATTATTAACTCATGCATTCTTTTTACAGACGAATTATCAAATCTCTGACCAAGGAATTCCCATTTTTGTAGCCATACACTATCACTCCATGGATAGTTAGGCGACAAATATTCTTTTATTTCTCCGGTTTCTTTATTCTTATAACTAACATAAACTTTTGCCTTATCCTCCCCTATTGTTTTCATGTTTTTACCTTCTTTCCAGTTGCGAAAATCCAAAACAGGCAGGTGATTCAGATTATAGTAAACAAAATAAGAAAAGCCCAGAGTAAAGAATAAAAGTAGTATCCACTGAAACCATTGTGGTGTTGATTGTTTTATATGCTTTCTCAAGATAAACAATAAGAAAGTCATAACCACAAGTACAATATTTTTATAGAATGTTTCCCAGTTTGTAAGTTTTATTGCATCGCCAAAGCAGCCGCAGTCGGGAACAAGATTTAGTTTAGCGTCGAAATATGTGACTACGGTAAATATTATCATTATTAGAAATACTCCCAGTGAGCCCAACTTAAATTTCAGACGGAAAAGCATGGAGACACCGAGTAAGAATTCGATTATAATAAGAAAATTTCCCAGCATTAATGAGTAGTCTACCATAAAATACCAGCCATAGGCTTCGAGATAATCTTCTACTCTATAGGCTGTTCCCAATGGATCAACTCCCTTTACAAAGGATGAAAATATGAATACCAGACCAACTAATACTCTGATT
The DNA here is from genome assembly GCA_002869365.1 of Marinilabiliales bacterium. Lineage (GTDB taxonomy): Bacteria > Bacteroidota > Bacteroidia > Bacteroidales > F082 > BM524. The sequence continues at coordinate 16,023 of PKTA01000116.1, forward strand.
ATGAAAATGATGCTCGTAAGAAATTTATTTGTCTTTGCCATATTATTTTTCAATGATTAGTTTAATTAAAGCAAAGACAGAATAGTTGATAATATCATTATAATTTGCGTCTAAACCTTCAGAAACAATGGTTTTTCCCTCATTATCTTCTATTTGTTTAATCCGCAATAATTTCATCAGTATTATATCTGTTAAAGAAGATATTCTCATATTTCGCCATGCCTCGCCATAATCATGATTTTTGTCCAGCATCAGGTCGCGGGCATTATAAATATGCTTTTTATAATCAGAAATTGCTTCTTCAGCAGGCATATCAGCCTCTTCGGCCATACCTTTTTCCAATTGTATTAATGCCATAACCGAATAGTTGATAATGCCCACAAACTCAGGGACTATGCCTTCGTTTACTTTGCTAACACCTTTCAACTGTATACTCCTTATACGATTTGCTTTAATATATATTTGGTCGGTTAAACTTGAGGTCCTAAGTATACGCCAGGCGGTATTATAATCCTTCTGTTTGTCTTCAAATACTTTAAGGCAGTATTCAATTATTTCATTAAACTGTTTTGAGGTATCTTTATTCATATATAATATTTTAACTTTGCTGTATAAAATATTTAAATTTTGAGCAATAAAGATACATCTTTTACAAATATTCCAAGAAGTATGGATTGCAACGGTAAAACGCTTGATTTTGAGAGTCCAAGGATAATGGGGATCCTAAACATTACACCTGATTCTTTTTATGATGGAGGAAAATATTCCGAAAAAGACCTAATGATTAAGCAATGTGAAAGGATGATATATGAGGGTGCTCATATTATTGATTTGGGTGCTTTTTCCAGTCGTCCAGGAGCAGATTTTATCTCTGTAGAAGAAGAAAAGCAGCGTTTACTGCCTGTTTTGGAGATTCTGAGCAGAAAATTTCCGGAAACCATATTCTCAGTTGATACTTTCAGAAGTGAAATTGCAAAACAGGCTCATAACTATGGCGCTGATATTATAAATGATATTAGCGGGGGAAATATGGATGACAATATGTTTAAAACCATGTCGGAAATTAAAATACCATACATATTGATGCACATGAAAGGAAATCCTCAAACTATGCAAAAGGAGGCAATTGAAGAGAATGTTGTTGAAATTGTAAAATCATTCTTTAAAACTAAAGTTAAAGAATTAAATGATTTGGGCGTTTATAATATTATCCTCGATCCGGGATATGGCTTTGGGAAAAGTTTGAAAAGTAATTATGAATTACTTAAGTGTCAGGAAGAATTAAGAATAGAAAACCTTCCGGTTGTGGCTGGATTATCACGAAAAACAATGATATATAAACTGCTGAATAATAAACCAGAAGACGCATTAACCGGAACTATTACTTTAAATATATTAGCATTGCAAAACGGAGCAAATATTTTAAGAGTTCATGATGTAAAAGAGGCAATGCAATCAATTAAACTTCTCGAATATTATAAAAGTATTTAATAAACAATAATGTAATTTGCATCGAATGCGTGGGATATATTTCGCATATTTGTATTTTTACAGAAATTAAAAGATTTGACAACATTATTTTTAGTCTTTAGAATTCTTGATATAGTCGACATATTATTGGTGGCTGTATTATTATTTGCCCTTTATCAGATAGTTAAAGGTACTGCTGCCATAAATATTTTATTCGGACTGGTATCCCTCTTTATTATGTGGAGACTGTTTTCATTTCTTGAGATGGAATTGCTTACCGACATATTGGGAGCCTTTATTAGTGTTGGTTTAGTAGCCTTAATAATTATCTTTCAACCTGAGATTCGCCAGTTTTTGCTGGCACTTGGAACTCCATCATTCTTAGGTAAATACGGTAAGCGATTTAATTTTTTTGCCTCTCTTATGGAAAGCCCAGTGGAACTAAGCGTTGACCCCTTAATAACTGCCTGCCGCAAAATGGGTGAACTTAAACAAGGAGCATTGATTGTAATTACCAGGCAGAATGAATTAAAGCAATATGTTAATACAGGCGATAAAGTTGATGCATTAGTTACGAAATCAATACTTGAAAACATATTCTATAAAAATAGTCCTCTTCACGATGGAGCAGTAATAATAACTAATAACAGGATAGTAGCAGCAAAGTGTATATTGCCTGTTTCAAAACAAAGTGTTGCTGATGCTGCAGGTTTACGCCATCGCGCTGCATTGGGAATTACCGAGGTTTCCGACAGTTTAGCAATTATTGTCTCTGAAGAAACAGGACATATGTCATATTCAGTTAGAGGTGAACTATTTTATAATGTAAAACCCACCCAACTACACGAGATAATTGTTAATGAATTTAATCTGGAAGAAGAATAACCCTTAGTTTTTGATAAACTTATCGGATAATATTTTATTGGAATTATTGTCTTTTACCACATAAAAATATACTCCATTTGGAAGAGAAGAAACAGAAACGGAAGTTTTTGCATCGGTAAATTGCTTGTTTATAACAAGTTGTCCGTTAAGGTTATAAATTGACACTTCTCCATTCGGCATATCTTTCATATTGAATCGAAGGATATCTTTTACAGGATTTGGATAAGCCAACACACTTTCTACTGAATGATCTTCAACACCTACAGGCATCATATTCATAAACTCAACATCATTTACTGCCTGATTATCAGCATCATAATCCATGGTAACAAGATAATATCCAAATGAGGCATCGTTGGTTATCCATTTATATAATGTTGACGAACTTTGGTCAGTTTGAACAAGTACCCATGTACCGAAAATTTTACCCCAGACACTATCGTAAGTTGTTCTTTCTTCTTTAACTCTCAGTGTATTATATGTTCCCATTGGTAATGTTAGGCTTCCCCAGGCATCAACAAATGAAGATTTTACTGTTCTTTGACGGTATTTTACTGAATCGGCGGGAGGAGTATCACTTTCCAGCCTTGCTTCTATAAAAAAGTTTTCGTCTCTTGTTTGGCCAAACTGAACCGGGAAATCCATATAAATTTCCTCCGGAACTAATGGAACAGAAATATTTTCATAAACATCATATGAGCCAACTAATCCAATGGCAGAAAGTTTATCGTCATTTCTGATTAAAAAAGCGTAGGCATTATCATTAACAAGATTAGCAGCGAAGTTAGCATCCGGGAAATTATCAGGATAAGGAGTCCATGCCGGCAATAAAAATTTTAATGTGTCAATATTATCCTGATTTAAAGTTACAAAATCCCAGGTTTTATTAGGACCGGGTGAACCGGGAAGAATTTTGTCATCCACAGAATTGTCGATGGAGTTATAAATTGTAGTTCCGGCTGGTGCCAAATCATTATTTGTTACAGTTATTTGCGCGTTAACAAATAAACCAAATACCATTAAAAGGCTTAAAGTAAAAAGTTTCCTCATTTTGATTTTGTTATGTATTTTCTTAATTAAAATAATCAACTACAGTAGATTGCACACCTTTCTCCTTAAGGAAATCCAGCACTTTAACATGCTCGGGATGGATGCGATATTCATCTAATCCGGCTTCATTATCGAAATCGGCAATCAACACTATATCGTGAGCAGATGGGCGGGTGGAAAAATTAATACCTACCTGCATTTTATTTAAACTGTCAATGGAATTTTCCAAATCCATTAAAAGTTTTTTTAAATACTTCGAATTTTCTTCCAAGTTTTCTCTCTCATTAAATTTAATCATTACAATATGTCGTAACATTTTATAAATATTTTAAAATTTAAAATATTCCCAGATACATGAACAAAAGTAAGTTAATTATCAGAAATATATTGATTATTATGGTGTTTTTTTGCGATTTCATAAGGGCTTTGCTGTTGTTGAGCCATAGCAGAGTAAAAGCCAGAAACGGCATAAACAAAGAACCTATTACCGAATAAATTACTATAAGCCAAACCGGCTTTCCTAATAATAACAATACAAACGGAAGAGTTGCCATTAATATCATAAAAACTTTGTATTCCTTAGTATTCTTGAGATCTGAGTTCTGCCTGTCTTCTTTAAAAAATGTATTTACAAAATCGGCAAAAATATATGGTACTCCCTGCCAAACACCTATCATAGAACTAAATACTGCTCCCCAGAATCCGAAAAGGAAAATCCATCTTCCTGCTTCACCAGTAAGTTCCCCGAATTTGTCTGCCAGGCCGATAACAATACCACTGCCATTTACAATTTCAGGTTTTAAGTCGGCGGAAATAACTATTATGGAAATTCCGAAAATAGTTGTTAGAATATATGCTATAGCAAGATCTATCTTCATTTTAGGAAGGAACTTCTTCCCGTTCCACTTTTTCTCTTTTATCCAATAGCCATAACTTAAAATGGTAACACTACCTCCTACTCCACCTATTATGGCCAGAGCATACTTCACGCTTCCTTCAGGTAAAGAAGGATTTATAATATTATTGAAAATCAATCCTACATCTGCTTCCAGTAAAAAACTACTTATTATCACTACCATAAACATCAGTACAATAAGCAGTTTCATAATATTTTCGAAATGTTTATACGATCCTGCAAGCACAATAATAATTGCAATTGCTGAATGTATGGCCGCCCATATTTTCACACTAAATATTCCGGTGAGAGCATGTGCTGCCAGTCCGGTAGCAGCCATTAAGGCTCCGAAAACAACAAAACTCCAAAGCAATAAATAGGCAATAAAATACCATGAAAAGATTTTAGGTAAGTGCTTTATCCATCCGTCGGTAAGAGTTGTTTTTGTTTTTAGTTGCCATCTTCCAACTCCTTCGTTCAGGACATATTTTAAAACTCCTCCCAAAATTACGGCCCATATTATCATATAGCCATATTTTGCTCCACCAACTGTGGCCGCAATCATATCTCCGGCCCCAATGCCTGTTGCTGCAACAACAATTCCGGGACCTATGGATTTTAGGAGTTTTATCATGGAACGAAAATAATCAAATTAACTTTTAGTTCGGTGTAATATGCGCTTTGCGCGGAATTGATTGTAATTTGCGCTGCGTGGTTTTTATTTTTAACAAAAATATTTTGATTATCTGTCTTTTAAACCATTCCTGCCTTTCAACCTTTTCCCACTTTAGCCTTTCCACTTTAGACCTTAGCCTTTAGCCTTCATATTATTCATCAGATTGCTTCTCTCGCCTCAGGCGAAATCGCAATGACGCAACTGCCTTGCGATAACCAAAACGTCATTGCGATCCGTCAGCCGACGGAGCGGCATCTGATTAGGGGTGTAAATAATACTATACATTAGATTGCTTCGACGCTAATACGTTAAGGTTATAACTATTTCATCAAGCCTCAGCGTCTCGCAATGACGTTACGGGTTACTTTTGACCAAAACGTCATTGCGAACCCCAACCCTAACTACTCTTATTACTGCCGAAACAGTAATGGGGTGTGGCAATCTGATTAGGGTTGCTAATTAATACTATACAATCAGATTGCTTCGTCGGTAATAACGCTTAGTATAAAAGATAAATATTAAGCCTAACCTCCTCGCAATGACGTGACTGCCTTCGGATAATTGTAACGTCATTGCGAATCCTAACCTAGAACGTTCTTAATACTTTGGTAACAATTAAGGGATGAAGCAATCTAATTCAGGTTGTTGTTTCTAACGTTCAATCAGATTGCTTCGTCGGTAATGACAATTTGGAGTAAAGTAAAACATCAAGTCAAACCTCCTCGCAATGACGCGACTGCCTTCGGAAGACCATTACGTCATTGCGATCTCGCCTTAGGCGAGAGAAGCAATCTGATTTTACAATACCAATACATTTTCTAATCAATCCCATAAAACGAAAAACCCCCACTCTTCAATGAAAAGCAGGAGTTTTATATTTTATAATCAGGAATTGAATCCTAATCTCTATTTCAATAATTCCGACATCTTAGCGCCTATCTCGGCAGGAGAATCCACAACATGAATTCCACAATCGGTAAGTATTTCTTTTTTTGCTTCAGCGGTATCCGATTTTCCTCCGATAATCGCCCCGGCATGTCCCATGGTTCTCCCTTTTGGAGCAGTAGCACCTGCAATAAAACCAACCACAGGCTTGGTACCATGTTCTTTAATCCAGTAAGCAGCATCAGCTTCCATATTTCCGCCTATCTCGCCTATCATCACAATACCTTCAGTTTCAGGATCGTTCATAAAC
>PKTA01000185.1 GCA_002869365.1 Marinilabiliales bacterium
AGAAACTTGTACAGGATAAAAGCAAATTTTCAATGTCAATTGAGAAAGAAAATGCAACTCTTGTTCAGGGGTACTATCATCGTTTTGAAATTCCCTTCGCCTCAACCGGAGTTGATTCATGGCATATGAATATTCTAACACAGGAAAGAACCTCTCCTTTGGAAATACCTCAACTGATAAAAGAAAAATATGAGTACAAAATCGCGCTTCCTGCCGGGTCAAGAGTTCTTAATAAAACAACTTTAAATATTTCGGGTAATGATTTCGGTTCAGTTAATATACGTATTGAACAAAATAAAAACGAAATCATAATTGTAAGAGAAATTACATTAAATAAGACAACTATCAGTATTTCCGAATATCCAAAGTTTAAAGAAATGATGGACTTATGGAATAATGAAAAGTTCAGATTCCTAATTTACAAATAATAAGGAGATTATTTTTCTACAAGACTTGTCTATAATTGCCTTAGACGATTTCAAGACTCATTTCTCATTTGTATACTGGCATAAAAATACCTAATTACTAAGCAACTGCGATGAATCAATACGGCCAAATACTTTACTCTGCATGTTAAATATTTCCTAACAATACTTTGAACTCATTATATTGATTAAATTTGTTTTATGCAGTCAATAATTAATCAGATATGATAAGTTTGCCACTACAGGATCCGGTATTGATAATCACAGTAATAATTCTTGTGGTTCTCTTATCACCATTGATACTTGAGAGATTTAGAATTCCTGGCATCGCCGGATTGCTAATTTTCGGTATGCTTATTGGCCCCAATGGAATAAACCTGATTCCCGAAAGCCTGGAACTTACCCTGTTCAGCACCATGGGTCTTTTATATCTGATGTTTCTTGCCGGACTTGAAATAGACCTCATAGATTTTTTAGAGAACAAAGGAAAAAGTTTTGTTTTAGGCTTATTGTCATTCGCCTTTCCCATGATTCTTGGATATGCAACGGGATATTTCCTTTTAAATCTTGACTTCTTACCAAGCATGCTCCTTGGTGCAATGTTATCATCTCATACTTTAATATCATATCCCATTGCCAGTCAGCAGGGAATAATCGCTACCACTATAGTTACTATTATAATTGGCGGTACAATTATAGCTGATGTGCTGGCACTTATATCGCTTCAGTTCATATCGGATTATGCCAATGGTTTGTTTAATGTTGCAGGTTTTCTTAAAATGCTAATGAATTTTACAATATTCGGTATAGTTATTTTTCTTGTGATCCCAAGGTTGGCAAAACTGTTCTTCAAATTCTTCGATGGAGAACTTATAATTCAGTACCTTTTTATTCTGGCTTTACTTTTTGTTTCAGCTACCACTGCCGAACTTTTACACATAGAACCAATTATTGGAGCATTCTTTTGTGGTCTTGTGCTTAACAGATATATTATTCACGACTCGCCACTTTATAAAAGGATTGAATTTATTGGCAACAGTTTGTTTATTCCTGTTTTTCTCATATCCGTTGGATTATTAGTTAATCTGGCATTTTATTTTAAGAATCCCACCGATTTGTTACCGCTATTTTTGCTAATTCTAGTGGCTGTGGTTAGTAAATGGATACCAGCAATTAGTATACAGAAAATCTACAAACTAAAAGCGATGGAAGGGTCCTTAATCTTCGGAATGACTAGCGCACGCGCTGCTTCAGCAATTGCAATAATTCTTGTGGGGCACAAACTGGGACTTATCGATGAGATAATGATAAATCATACAGTTGTACTGATATTGGTCACCAGTGTTTTTAGTTCTTCTGCAACACAGGTATTTGGGAAGAAGGTTGCTGACAATCATCTTGAGAAAGAACCTGATAAAGAAAAAGAACTCATTGTAGTACCTGTTTCGAACCCTTCTAATATCCCTGCTTTATTGAGGTTTGCATCTTTCATAAAAGATCCTAAACAAAACAAAACCATTTACGGAATATCTGTTCTAGCAAATGTTCCAACAGTACAACAGAAAATTGAAAGGAAAAAGAAGGTATTTAAAAAATGTGTCGATAGTCTACACAGCGATCATAATTATAAATTGATTACAAGAATTGATTCAACAGTTACGAATGGCATTGCCAGAGCATTTCATGAGCTTTCTGCATCTATAATGGTAATGGGATGGCACGAAAAAAATACCCCTTTCGATGTGTTGTTTGGAAATACAATCACCCATGTACTGTCAAAAACCAATAAGATGTTATGGGTAGTGAAAACTCCGGGCACTAAATTCAACGACAGCAGTAATATCCATCTGATTATACCTGAGAATGCACAATTCGAACTTGGCTATAATTTACTTATACAGAAAATTAGCCTGCTTTCGAAAACGCTTAAAGATAAAATTACGCTTCACACCACAGTAACCGCAGCAGAGTTTATCGAACCCGAACTAAAAAAGGAACTAAAAGGATATTTCCAGGGAACGGTAATTCATGAGTTCCACAAGAACGAAATTGAATCTTTGAAAGTAGAAAAATCTGATTTGCTGCTTATTGTTTCCAGTAGAAAAAAAGGAATGTCATATACTCGCTCCTATGTAAGGTTTACAATGAAACTTATTGATGCTTATCCGGGGCAGAATACTGTGTTTATTTATCCGGAACAAACATAGGAGACTCTGAAAAAGGAGATCGAAAAAGCATTGCATATTCTAAATCACTTTGGATACAACAAAAGACTACCAAAAGAATATATATTCCCAATTATTAAAAGCAATGACCCTGAAACAATTAAAAGTAACATAAAGAACTATATCCGTCAAGCAAACCTGTTCCTAAAAAGAGCCACAGAAGCATTGGAAATAAATACAAAAGTAACTACATATGTTGCCAGACACTCATGGGCAACAATTGCTGATAAATCAGGTATTGACAGAAATGTTATTAGTAAAGGATTAGGACATAGCGATTTAAAAACTACTGATATTTATATTAATGATATTGTAAGTACTGATGAACTTCGGAAGGCGGATGATAAAATTACTTCCTAAAGGGCTACTTTGAATTATTTTAAGTACTAAAATTTGATCAAAAAGATAATTTTGGTTTTTTCATAGGGTTTAGATCTGAAAATTGTCTTTAATTTGAAATTATAATTAAATTCAGGTATACAAAGGTATTTTAGTAATTACTTGTGCTTATTCTATTACTTATGCTAGATTGAATTTAAATAAGAATTCAGCTGTTTTTTTCTTTCTCCCATAAATTTCATCTTATTACACTAATTCAATACTTTAGAAAATAAATATACAAATTTTCCTATAGTTAATATTAGTAGGCAACCTACCTCATTTTGTTTCAAGGCTGAGAGTTTCATTACTTACTTTTATTGAAAAGAAACTATTTTTTGAAAAGAAAAAAATGCCTGAAAAACCATACAAATTAGA
>PKTA01000061.1 GCA_002869365.1 Marinilabiliales bacterium
AATTTATTTGCAGTTTCAGGAGTGTCAAGATCTGTTAATTTCAGGTTTTTTGTTTCGTTGGTTGAGTAGCCATGCATATCGGCAAAAGATTGGTTTGTTTCAATAATATTGCCGTCTAAATCTATTATGCAAATTCCATCACCGGCATTTTCAAATAAGGTTTTATATTGATATTCGCTTTTCTTAAGTGCTTCTGCTGCTTGTTTTTTTCCCGTAATATTTTCTTTTACTGCCAGGTAGTTTTTAATAATGCCTTCCTGGTTTTTAATTGGAGTAATAATAGCATGTTCCCAATATAATTTACCATCCTTTCTTTTATTATGAAATTCTCCCTCCCATATCTTACCAGATAAAATGGTTTTCCACATTTCTGCATAGTATTTTCTGGGTTGAGTGCCTGCATTTAAAATTCTTGGATTCTGGCCTATTGCCTCGTCACAAGTATAACCACTTACTTTCTCAAATGCCGGGTTAGTATATTCTATGACTCCATCAGTGTTTGTTATTACAATAGTGTTTGCACTTTGTTCGATGGCAACATTAAGTTTTAACAGTTCTTCCTGAGCTTTAATTCTGGGTGTAATATCAAAAGCTGCCGTTAATAAACTCTTTTTACCATCCTGAAATTTACCTAAAGGTGTTACATAAATTTGCCAATATCTTGTATCGCCTGTTTTAGTTTTAATTTCCCAGTTTCCTATATCTTGAGAATCTTCAAGTTCAATAAAATTATTAAAATTAAATTTTGAGAGATCTTTTTTGCGTATAGTTTTGTTAATAAATTCATTATAGGTAGGTATATCATCAATAGTAAAGGCGGAAAAAAATGTAAATCCTTTACTTATTTGTAATAATTTACCATCTTCATTGTGTATCATTATGGGGTTAGGAGAAAGTAAAATGGCTTTTTTAAAACGCTCTTCACTTTCCCGGAGTTCTGAGGTTTTTTCAAAAACTTTTTGTGCCAAAAGATTCTTATCTTCTCTAAGTTTATCTTCAGCCTTCTTAATCCTTAGGGTAACACCAACCTGGGCCATTAACTCATAAGGATCTATTGGTTTTGAAAGGAAGGCATCCGCTCCTATTTCCAAACCTTTAACCCGGCTTTTTGGGTCTGTTTTTATGGCAGTAAGTAGAATTATAGGAATATGTTTTGTTAAATCGTTTTCTTTGAGTTTTTTACAGGTTTCAAATCCGTCCATCTCAGGCATGATAATATCCAGCAATATTGTATCAGGCTGTTCTTCAATGGCTAAATTAATACCTTCTTTTCCCGATGTAGCAGTAATTACTTCATAATCCTTTAACTGGGTTTTAATAACAGCCTTAAGTGTAATTAGATTATCAATCTGGTCGTCAATAGCTAGAATTTTTTTCATATAAAAATATGTACTTAAGCATTTTACTTTTTTAAGTCCAGTCTGTTAACTTAAACATCTCTCTATCTTCTAATTATGAGAATTGCCCTAACAAATTCTGTGTTCTAAAGTTTTAAAAATGAATTAAATTTTTTTACAGATTGGTTGTCAGCAGTTTTACCAATATTATCAAAATTAGTTATTATTACTTAAGTATATAGATTTGATTGTTATTTATACTGTTTACAAATTAGGTTTTGTGTAAACTTACATATTAAGTGATTGTAATTTGCTGTGTATTCTGTTGTTTAGAAGGGTTGATTATTATGTATTAATAATTTTAATAAGGTTTTTTTATGGTAATACATATTCAAATACGGCAATAAAATGAGCGAAACTACCCAGTAGTACCCAAATATGAAAAATAGCATGATTGTATGGCATTTTATTTAACAGATAAAATACAACTCCAATGGAGTAGGAAACCCCACCTCCAAGCAACCATAACAGTCCCTCTGTTGACAGTGCTTCATTCATTGGTTTTATTGCTATAATTATAAGCCATCCCATAAGGACATAAATAATGGCGGAAATAAAATCGTATTTACCGGTATTATAAATTTTAAAAATTATTCCGCCAATTGCCAGGGCCCATATTACGCCAAACAAACTCCATCCCCAGGGTCCTCTTATACTTACCAATAAAAATGGCGTATAGGTGCCGGCAATTAAGAAATAAATGGCAGAATGATCAAATACATTAAGAATATTACGGAGTTTTTGCTTACGTGACATGTGGAAGAGGGTAGAGGCAAGGTAAAGTGTTACTAAACTTATACCGTAAACACTAAAACTTACTATATGCCATGCATTACCTTCAATACTGGCGTACACAACTAACAGAGCAAGTGCAGCAAGACTTAGTAAAAAACCCAATCCATGAGTAATTACATTTAAAATTTCTTCAGTTTTGGGATATGGTCTGGCATCTTTTATCATTACTATTATTTATGTTTCATGCATAACAAATTTACAGTAAAAATATTTTACTTCTGATAAAATAAAACTATGCCAATAGAATAGAAATGTAATTTGTAGTAAACTATTTGGAAGATTTTTTCTTTGCCTTGTTTACTTCGTCCAAATATTGCTCAATCGCCATTGTCATCGATGGGGCTGTTTTTGTAGGAGCCGGAACATCAAGTCTTAAGCCTGCATTTAATACTGCTTTCTCGGTAGTTGGACCAAAGGCTGCAATAACTTGCTGGCCTTGTTTATACTCAGGGAAGTTGGATTTAAGAGATTCGATACCTGAGGGGCTAAAAAATATTAACATTTGATATTTGTTAATATCAAGGTCAGAAAGATCACTTGGTACTGTTCGATAAATGATTGCTCTTGAATAATTTATATTTTCAGCATCAAGCATTTTAAACATGCTCAAATTATTAACATCCGATGAAGGAACAAGAAATTTTTCTTCTGAATTTTTAATTATTAAATCCATCAAATGAGTGAAAGTTTGTTTACCGTAAAATATCTTTCTTTTACGATATTGAACATATTTCTGCAGATAGTAGGCAGTAGACTCAGAAATGCAAAAATATTTTAATGAGTCGGGAACTTCAAACCTGAGTTCCTTAGCCATTCTAAAAAAATGATTAACAGCGTGCTTGCTTGTAAGAATTACTGCAGTATGTTCGTTAAAAGTACCCTTTGCCCTTCTGAAATCCTGAGCAGAAACGCCTTCTATTTTAATGAACTTGTGGAAGTCTATATTTAATTTATGTTTTGTACATAAATCGCCATAGGGAGATTTTTCAAGATCAGCAGGCTGTGGCTGAGAGACTAAAATATTTTTTATTTTTACTGCTTCCATATTTATGTTCTCGTAAAATTTTGTTTCCTCTGATTAAACCTGAAAAAACTGGTTTTTCAGATGTTTCATAATCAGTAAAAATGGTATAATTTCGAGCGTGCAAAGGTACAAAATAATATGAAACCATGAAAATTTTGTTATTCTTAATCCAAGTGCCATAGCAAAAACCCATCTAGCCGCTATAAACGTTAATAAAATTAAACTGCTAAGTGCCATTAACCATGACAAATCTGAATATATGGAGAGTAGTAAAATTGGCAAAATAATTAACCCAATTGTCTTTTCTAAACTGTTGAGGAGTTTGTTGTGAGCTTTCCCCATTTCCAAATTGTCGAATAACCAGCCTGTTAACCAAACAAAAATTTGTCTGAAAATTATATATGCTAAAACAAAAATGAGTAACACATATATCGATTTATTATTAAAACTTAAAATGAAATAATCAGGTAATAAACTTTTAAAAATATAAAATATTGAAACACTGAATACAAATATAAAATTTATGTAGAGTAAAGTGTTTATTATTATTCCTGAAGTATTGATGCCCGATTCCCAACTTCGTTTCAAAGGATTGTTAACCATGGCTCTTATGTTGCTTTTTATTGTATCGGGTGAAAAATACAATATTGCTGAAATGACTAACATCAGCGATAAAAGAATTAAACCTATGTAGGTTGTTTCATAACTGTTGTTTAAATGTAGTACGTTTATTGAAGAATCTCCCGGAATAAAACCTTTTTCAGTTAGAAACACATTTGACTGCGAACTTGTCGCTAAGTTGTCATTCAACAAGCTGCTTATACTATCATTAATTTTGTTTCCCGGCATATCTTATGTTTAAGAGATTGCAAAATTGCACATTTTTTTAATAAGCCATTTGTTATTTTAATAACAATAAAATATGATTTATATCATTATTTAGTCAAAAAGTGTTATCCGCGGAATTTACGAAAATAAAGCCTTGATTAGAACATTAATACAGAAAAATTTATCTTATTTAGATTCTCCATAAATTGTAAAATTTCTGGGTTGAATATGCTAAAATATTGATAATAATTCGTATTATTGTTAACATGTTAACAAGGACATAATTCTAATTTAAAAATTTGTAATCATGAATAAAAAACTACTGTTTTTTATGCTTTTCTTGCCCATATTTACAATTGGTCAGCAAGTTGGTAATTTCGGAATTAAATTTCATGGTTTTGTTAAGAGCGATTTACTTTTCGACTCGCGACAAACTGTGGATGCCAGGGAAGGTCATTTTCTGCTATTCCCTACAAACGAAAATCTGGACCCCGATGGCAATGATATTAATGGGAAATCTTCCTTTAATATGCTGTCGATTCAAACCCGGCTTCAAGGGTTTATTACAGGTCCTGATATTGGTGATATAAAAACCTCTGCATATATAGAAGGAGAGTTTTTTGGCATGAACAATGCCGATATTAATGGTTTTCGTTTAAGGCATGCATTTCTGAAATTAAAGTGGAAAACAGCATCTATTTTAGTTGGTCAATATTGGCATCCTTTATTTGCTACAAATTGTTACCCCGGAACAGTATCTTTTAATACAGGAGCACCCTTTCAGCCTTTTAGCCGTAACCCTCAAATACGTCTTACAAAATCCTTTGGAGGATTTAATATAATACTTACTGCCATGAGTCAGGTTGACTTTATGAGTAACGGACCTGGTGGTGCAAGCCCATCTTATTTAAGAAACTCAACCATTCCTGCTGTTAATATTAGAGCAGAATATGAGGTAAAAAATGAAGATAATGGAATGGGTTTCTTAATTGGAGCCAGTGCAAATTATAAATCTTTGGTTCCACGTTTAATTACAGTTACTGGTTATCAAACATCTCAAAAAATATCAAGTGTTTCATTTGCCGGATATGCTAAATTTGTTAGTAAAGCCATAACTCTAAAAGCCTATGGTTTTTATGGTGGCGACGCTTACAATCTTACAATGCTAGGTGGATATGCTGTTACTGCAAATACTGATCCTGTTAGAGATTATGTTGAGTATTCTTGTATGAAAACAAATTCATATTGGATTGATTTTACAACTAATGGTAAAAAATTAGCATGGGGAATGTTTGGTGCTTATTCCAAAAACCTTGGGTCATCCGATAAAATTGTAGGAGCGACTTATGCACGTGGTGCCAATATCGATTTCCTTTATCGTTTATCCACAAGGCTGATTTGGAATGTGGAAAAATTCCGCCTTGCACCGGAGATTGAATATACCACAGCTGCCTATGCTAAACAAGGTGCTCTGGATATAGATGATTATGGAAAAGTAACCGATTCAAAAGCAATATCAAATTTTAGATTTCTAATCGGATTCTATTATTTCTTTTAAAATTAAAATAAGTTTTTTCAATCAATAAATAATTTCATTATGATAAATAAAATTAATAGTCTGGCAGAATATCTGCAGAAGTATCAAGAAAGTGTAGCAAATCCTGAAAATTTTTGGGAAGGTATTGCTGAAACTCATTTTTGGAGAAAAAAATGGGATCAGGTTCTTGATTGGAGTTTTGATGGACCAGGAGCTCCTGATGTAAAATGGTTTGTAAATGGTAAACTTAACATTACCGAAAATATTTTTGAGCGTAATATGCATATGCGCAAAGATCAGGTAGCAATAATTTGGGAGCCTAATGATCCAAAGGAAAAAGAAGTTAGATTAACCTATGGTGAGTTATTTGAAAAAGTAAAGCAGTTTTCCAATGCCCTCCTTAAAATGGGTATAAAAAAAGGCGATAGAGTGGCTATTTATTTGCCAATGGTGCCCGAATTAGCAATAGCAATGTTGGCTTGTGCCAGAATTGGTGCTATTCACTCTATTGTATTTGCCGGTTTCTCAGCAACTGCTTTGGCCGACAGAATCAATGATGCTACATGTAATCTTGTAATTACTTCAGACGGAGGTTATAGAGGAACCAAAACTATTCCATTGAAGAAAATTGTTGACGATGCACTGGAAAACTGCCCATCAGTTGATAATGCTATTGTTTTAAATCGTACCGGAGAAGATGTTAAGATGGTAGAAGGACGAGATATATGGTGGCATGATGCAATTAAAGGAATAGATACTGAAAACGTTGCAGAAGTTATGGATTCCGAAGATATGCTATTTATCCTTTATACTTCCGGTTCAACCGGGAAACCAAAAGGTGTTGTGCATACAACCGGAGGCTATATGCTTTATGCCGAATATACATTTAAAAATGTTTTCCAATATAGTGATGGAGACATATGGTGGTGTACTGCCGACATTGGGTGGGTAACCGGTCATTCGTATATTGTTTATGGCCCATTATTGTCAGGGGCTACTTCAGTTATGTTTGAAGGTGTTCCAACATGGCCTGATGCAGGACGTTTCTGGGAAATAGTTGATAAATATAAAATTAATCAGTTCTATACTGCTCCAACTGCCATACGCGCTTTAGTTGCACAAGGTGACGAATGGGTTACAAAACACGACTTGAGTTCATTAAAAGTGCTTGGAACAGTTGGAGAGCCAATTAATGAAGAGGCTTGGCGCTGGTATCACGACCTTGTTGGTAAAGGACGTTGCCCAATTGTTGATACTTGGTGGCAAACTGAAACGGGAGGTATTATGATTTCACCTTTGGCAGGAATTACTCCAACCAAACCATCTCTGGCAACACTTCCTTTGCCTGGCGTTCAGCCGATGCTTGTGGATCACGAAGGAAATGAGCTAAAAGGAAATAGTGTAGAAGGAATTCTTTGTATTAAACACCCATGGCCAGGTATGTTGAGAACAACTTATGGTGATCATGAGCGTTGCTACCAAACATATTTTGCCACTTACCCGGGATATTATTTTACCGGCGATGGAGCGAAGCGCGATGAAGAAGGTTACTACCGTATTATTGGTCGTGTTGATGATGTTATCAATGTTTCGGGTCACCGTATTGGTACTGCCGAAGTTGAAGATGCTATAAATCAGCATCCTAAGGTAAACGAATCAGCAGTTGTAGGATATCCTCATCCTATTAAAGGTGCCGGTATTTATGCTTATGTGATTTGCGATGCGCTTTCAGATAATGAAATGGATACAATTGAAGCAGAAATTCGTGCAACAGTTAATAAGTTTATCGGACCTATTGCGAAACCAGATCAAATTCAAATCGTAAGCGGACTTCCTAAAACACGTTCTGGTAAGATTATGCGTCGTATTCTTCGTAAGATTGGAGAAGGTGATGCTTCTAACCTTGGTGATACTTCCACCCTTCTCGACCCCGGTGTTGTTGATGAAATAATCGACGGTGCCAAAGTTGAAGTTAAAAGATAACAATAATATCAAGCCTGTTTCATCAACGAAACAGGCTTGTTTTTTTATATAAATCAAATTAAAATGGAAAATCAAAAAGTAATGAATAGAGGTTTAGTTGTAGTAGGAGCAGTTCTTATTCAACTAGCCCTTGGAGCTATTTATGCCTGGTCGGTGTTTACACCATCACTAACAATTGAAGGCTGGACCAAAGCCGATACTCAGTGGGTATTTGCAATAGGTCTTGCTTCCTTTGCCGTTTTTATGGTTTTAGCCGGAAAGAAAATGGGCTCATGGGGTCCTCAAAGATTAACAATAATTGGAGGATTAGTTCTGGGATTAGGATATCTTCTTGCAGGTCTCATGGGAGGAACTGATTTTTGGATGCTAGTAGTATTAATTGGTCTAATTGGCGGAGCCGGTATTGGCTTAGCCTATGTAGTTCCTATTGCTGTAGGTATGAGATGGTTCCCTGATAAAAAGGGTATGATTACTGGTCTTGCGGTTGCAGGATTTGGCTTCGGAGCTATGCTCTGGGTAAAACTAGCCGGTTCATGGGGTCATCTTATCGAAAATTTGGGCCTTTCAACAACTTTTACGGTGTACGGAATTATTTTTGCTATTATGGTTTTAGTAGGTGGATTATGGATGAAATTCCCACCTGCCGGATGGAAGCCCGACGGATTTAAAGCCGTTGAAGCCGATCCCTTGAAACCCGCTGAGGACAAGGAGTTCAATAGTAATGAAATGTTAAGTAAACCACAGTTTTACCTCATATTTTTAACATTTGTGTTTTCGGCTGGCGCCGGATTAATGTCGATTGGCTTGATGAAACTTTATCCTATGGAAGCCTTGCAAGCTAATGGTTTTAGTGAAGTAGATGCCAGTGCAATAGCAGGAACTGCTATGGCAGTGTGCTTTAGTCTGGCCAATGGTTTAGGTCGTATAATTTGGGGTACTTTGAGTGATAAACTTGGTAGAAAAACCTCAATTGTAATTATGACTGCAACTCAAGGTATACTTGTTATACTATTTACTTTTATGGCAGGTAATGAGTATCTTCTTTATTTAGGGGCAACATTAATTGGATTTAACTTTGGGGGTAACTTTGCACTATTCCCAACAATTACTGCCGATACTTTTGGATCAAAGAATGTTGGACAAAACTATCCTTTCGTTTTTCTAGCCTATGGAGTAGGTGGAATTTTAGGACCTATCTTGGGTGGTAAAATGGGTGATTTGGGTAATTTCCCTATGGCTTTTACAATTTCCGGTATAGCTGTTTTGATTGGTACAGTTCTTACTCTAATGGTAAAACCAGCAAAAAAATAGATTTTATAAATTATTAATTTTTTAAAGCACTCTTTGTAATTAAAGGGTGCTTTTTTTGTTTTATATTTGTGAAAATTATAACAATCTTTCAAAATTTGAATTATGCCAATAAAAAAGCTCAACAGTATTTTTAAACCAAAAAGAATAGCATTAATTGGTGTTTCCAACGATCCAAATAGTGTGGGTGGGATTACATTAAAAAATCTTGTTGGTGGTGGTTTTCAGGGAGTTGTATATCCTATTAATCCTCGTCGTGAAGCAGTAATGGGTATTCCATGCTATCCCGATGTGGAGAGTTTACCCAAAACTCCTGATCTGGCAATTATCATGACTGCAGCAAATACTGTTATCGATTTGGTAGATCAATGTGGTAAAGCTGGTATCGCAGGCGTTATTGTTATGTCGGCAGGTTTTAAAGAAGCGGGTGATGAAGGAAAAAAACTGGAAATCGAGTTAAAAAGTATAATCAAGAAATATCCCGGAATGAGAGTTATTGGTCCAAACTGTTTGGGGATTCTTGTTCCCGGTCATAAACTTAATGCAAGTTTCGCCGATACAATGCCAAAAAAAGGCCATGTTGCATTTATCTCCCAATCAGGAGCATTGTGTGCCTCAGTACTCGACTGGGCTAAAGAATCAAAAATTGGATTTTCATATTTTGTTAGTATTGGTAACGCTGTTGACGTAAGTTTTGGTGATCTGATTGATTATTTTGGTCAGGATCCAAATACACGTTCCATTGTTTTGTATGTCGAATCTTTGGCAAATGCCAGAGCCTTTATGTCGGCAGCCAGAGCATTTGCCCGTAAAAAGCCTATTGTGGTTTACAAATCAGGTAGATTTCCTGAATCTGCTGCTGTTGCCGCTTCCCACACCGGAGCATTAGCATCGGAAGATAATGTTTATGATGCTGTATTTCGCAGAGCCGGAATAGCAAGAGTATTCGATATAGGTGATATTTTCGACTTTACCGATTTGGTAGGCCGAAAAAGAGTTCCAAAAGGTTCCGGACTTGCAATTATTACAAATGCCGGAGGTCCAGGTGTAATGGCAACCGATACTTTAATTTCGTTGGGCGGAAAATTAGTTGAGTTGGAAAGTACTACCATGGATAAACTGAATGAACTACTTCCTGATTTCTGGTCGCATGGTAACCCTGTTGATGTTTTGGGAGATGCCTCACCACAACGCTTCACCGATGCAACTACTATTTTGCTTGATGATAAAAATGTGGATGCATTACTTTTAATACTTACACCTCAGGCAATGACCGATCCAACAGAAACGGCAAGGCAAATAAAGAAATTGGCTGAAGGCACATCAAAACTTATAATGGCTGCCTGGCTAGGTGGTTCAAAAATGATTGAAGGTGTTAGAATATTCAACGATTCTGAAATTCCTGTTTATGCTACTCCCGCACAGGCAATAAGGGCTTTTATGACTTTGTCAGACTATTCAAATAATCTGGAGATGCTTTTCGAAACACCTCAAGAAGTGCCTGTGGAATTTAGTTATAACAGAAATGAATTAAGAAAGAAATTTGAAGTAGAAATATTTTCGAAAACAAAAGTTGTTTCTGAAGATGATTCAAAGAGAATAATAAATGACTACGGAATAGAAACTACTCACCCGGAGCTTGCCAAAACCGAGGATGAGGCGGTAAAGATTGCAAATGAAAAGGGCTATCCTGTAGTATTGAAAATACAATCCCCCGACATATTTCATAAAACAGAAGTTGGTGGTGTAGCTTTAAACATCAGGAATGATGAAATGGTTAGAGCTACCTTTAGAAATATGATGGAAACCGTTAAAACTAAAATGCCTGAGGCGAAAATTGACGGCATTACAGTACAAATAATGGTAAATACCGATCAGGGCGTTGAGTTAATACTTGGAATTAAAAAGGATAAGCTTTTTGGTACCGTTATGCTAGCCGGAATGGGTGGTACAAAAGCTGAACTGTTTCAGGATAAACGACTTGAGTTCCCTCCTCTTAATGAGCAATTAGCGCGACAAATGATACAATCATTACGTATTTATCCTTTATTGGAAGGCTATCGTGGAAGCAAACCTGTTAATATCGATAAACTTATTGAGGTGATAATCAGAATGTCGTATCTGGCTGCTGATTACCCTGAAATAGAGGAACTGGATATAAATCCAATAATTGTAACTCCCGAAGGTGCAATTGCCCTGGATGCCAGAATTGTTATCGACCAGGAAATAATAGGTAAACAAACGATCGACTACTCACACCTTTTATTACGTCCATATCCCGAAAGGTTAATCAGAAAAGCCAGGTTAAAAAACGGAACAAAGGTAACCTTAAGGCCTATAAAACCTGAAGACGAAGAAATGTGGCTGGAAATGCTTGGCAGTTGTTCAAAAGAATCGATATATCACCGATTTAGGTATGATTTCTATTTTAATTCCCACGAAGTAGCCACTCAATTTTGCTTTATTGACTACGATCGTGAAATGGGTATCGTTGCTGAAATCGATTATGAAGATCGTAAACGTTTGATAGGAGTAGGCCGCCTTATTGCCGACCCTGATTTGGAAACCGCTGAATATGCCGTATTAGTAACCGATGAATGGCAACAAAAGGAGTTGGGGCAAATTCTTACTTCATATTGCCTGGAAATAGCGAAATTTGCAGGAATAAAACGTGTTGCAGCCGAAACAACAAAAGATAATAAAGGGATGATATCAGTCTTTAAAAAAGTTGGATTCAAAGTTCATTTTAATGAAGATACAACTGTTTCGGTTGTTAAGGATATTGAATATAATTAGTCCTGATTTTTTTTGAGTTTAGATGTTAAAATAAAGGAAGCCGTTAAGGCTATCAGGAAGGCGAAATATGGTGTTGCCTTCACCGGCGCTGGAATTTCAGTTGCCAGTGGTTTGAGACCTTTTAGAGGAGAAAACGGGCTATGGAATGAAATAAATCCCAATTATTTTGAAATCGATTTCTTCAGAAAGAAACCTTTTCAATCATGGAAAATAATTAAGGAACATTTTTATGATAAACTTGAAGAAATAAAACCAAATATTGCACATGAGGTTTTGGGTGCAATGGGTGAAAGAGGATTTGTAGAATCGGTAATTACCCAAAATATTGATGGTTTGCATCAAATGGCAGGTAGTAAGTATGTTTATGAATTACATGGCTCCTGCCGACAACTTGTATGCCTTGAGTGTATGAGTGAATATGATTTGGGTTTTGCCGACCTGAATTTCCTTCCTCCAACTTGTTATGTTTGTAAGGGAACATTAAAACCAGATATGGTTTTCTTTAATGAACCTATACCTCATTTTGCAAAGAAACGTTCATTTGAAGAAGCGGAAAAATCGGATTTATTTATAATTATTGGCGCTAATGCCGAAGTTTATCCAGCTAATGCCATTCCTGTAGCAGCCAAAGAACATGGTGCAAAAATTATTGAAATTAACATTGAAGAATCACATTTCACTCATGAAATTACCGATATTTTTCTGCAGGGAACTGCAAGTGGAATTATGGAGAAAATTGGGAAAATGCTTTATGTATAACTCTAATTCAATAACTTAATCCTAAAGTAATTTCTTATATTAGAAGTCTTATAAATTAAAAAATTACTTTGCGTATTATTACCTGTTAATTAATAAACAAAACTATCTTTGCAAAAAATTTCCGTAGACAAAATAAATCGGGTATTTCTTAAATTAGTATATTTAAAATATTATATATGAATCAGTTATCAGAATTCGGACTTGGTAATGCACTTCAATCTAAATCCAGTATACACGCGGTAGGAATTGTAGGTTGTGGAAGTGTTGGGCAGGAATTAACACTTTTAATAGCCAAATCAGGAATAGAAGTTGTTTTTGTTGATGTTTCTGACGAAAGAGTTAAGGAAATAGAGGGATGCCTGAGCAGACGCCTCGATGATGAGATTAACCACTGGGGAATGACATCTTCCGAAAAACGTCTCGTTTTGTCACGTATAAAAGGAACTGCCGACTATAATGGCTTAAGTAATTGCGATATAGTTATAGAAGCGATAAGTTCCAGAAAAAGAGGAACAATGCTGGAAGTTCGTCAGGAATTGTTCCGTAAGATAGAATCTGTTGTAAAAGACGATGCAATAATTTCATCACAACTTTCAACCTTGATAATATCAGATTTAGCAAAGGCTCTTAAAAATCCTGAGCGTGCAATAGGAATACATTTTATTGATCCTATTTCTAAAACTCAGATTGTTGAGGTTGGAAGAGGACAAAATTCATCAGAATTTGCTTACAAACAAATTTCCCGCTTGTGCCGCATGCTTAAAAGAACTGTAGTGGCAGTTAATGAATCACCGGGAAATATCAGTACACGTATGATTATTCCTTTTATTAATGATGCCTGTGAACTGCTTAGTGAAGGAGTAGCAAGTATTGAAGATATCGACTTAACTATGAAAGAGGCATCGGGTCACCACGTAGGACCTTTTGAACTTGCCGACAGAATGGGACTTGATAAGGTGCTAAAATATATGGATAATCTTTATAGTGAGTTTGGAGAAAGAAAATATAAAGCATCTCCAATTATTAAAAAACTTGTGAGAGCAAATTATTTGGGAAAAGCAGCAGGCAAAGGGTTTTATAAATATGAGAATGGAAAAGTGGTTGGAAATACAATTCGATTTGTAATCGACTAACACTTTATAATAAATAAAAGACAAAAACATGAATATAATTGTTTTAAACTGCGGTAGTTCATCAATAAAATATCAACTTTTTAATATGCCCACCAAAGAGGTTATTGCAAAAGGTATAGTTGAAAAAATTGGATTAAAAGGCAGTTTCATAAAATATACAAAAGCTGGTGAGGAAGCTGTTAAACTGGAAGGTGAAATTTTGGATCATCAACAGGGAATAGAGTATTTGTTGGGAATACTTACTTCCGAAAAATATGGTTGTATTAAAAGTATACATGAAATAGATGCTGTTGGTCACAGAGTTGTACATGGTGCTGAAGAGTTTAGTGGAAGTGTATTGATAACCAAAGAGGTTATTAATGCATTGGAAGTTTCCAGCGAACTTGCTCCTCTTCATAACCCGCCAAACCTGAAAGGTATTTATGCTATGCAAACTTTGCTTCCTGAAACTAAACAGGTTTGTGTTTTCGATACAGCATTTCATCAAACAATGCCCGAACATGTTTACCTCTATGCTATACCTTATGTGCTTTACGACAGATATAAAATTCGTCGTTACGGTTTTCATGGAACAAGTCATAAATTTGTTTCTGCCAGAGCCTGTGAAATATTGGGAGAAGATTTTACAAAGCAAAAAATTATTACCTGTCACCTTGGTAACGGTTCATCAATAGCAGCCATAAAAGAAGGAAAATCATACGATACTTCAATGGGAATGACACCTACAGAAGGTCTGATTATGGGAACCCGTTCCGGAGATATCGATCCGGGAGCTCTTTTGTATATTGCTGATAAAGAGGAAACCAGCATAAAATATACCAACACTTTACTAAACAAATTTTCAGGTTTGATGGGGATTTCAGGTGTTTCTTCAGATATGCGTGAAATAGAAGATGCAGCAAATGAAGGTAATCATCGTGCCCTGTTGGCTTTAGAAATGTTTGCCTACCGTGCAAAGAAATATATTGGTTCTTATGCAGCAGCATTAGGTGGTGTTGATACCATAGTTTTTACAGGTGGAATTGGAGAAAACGATACCGAAACCCGTAAAAGAATTCTTGACGGATTAGAATTTTTAGGCATAGAACTGGATAAGACAAAAGAAAATATAAGAGGTAAAGAAACCCTGCTTACAAAAGAAGGTTCGAAAGTTAAAGTATTGGTTGTTCCAACCGATGAGGAATTAATGATAGCCAAAGATACTTACGAAATAGTAGCTTAGTTTATATTTTGAGAACTGAAAAAACCCACCGCTAACCTGTAAGTGGGTACTAATCATTACAGGGGCGGCGAGAATTTCCGTTGAAAAAGAGTAACAGAGTTATCCACATTTAAGGATTAGCTAGTATTAGTATTATTTAACCATTTTAGAAAATAGGGCTTTACTTTCGTAAGGAAAAAATGGAGTGCATAGGCAATCCGTTACTAAGGGTACTATTTATTCTTGTCGATTAAATGCAATTGCGATGCAATAACTTCAGTGATATAGTGCTTGTTCCCATCTTTTCCATCCCATTGCCTGTTGGTTAATTTCCCACTAATAATTACTTCCGACCCTTTTTTAAGGAATTTTTCAGCGATCTCAGCAGTTTTTCCAAAAGCCACAATATTATGCCATTGTGTGTCTTCAATTCTTTCACCATTTTTGTCACTGTAATATTCATTGGTGGCCATTGTAAATGATACTTTAATATTCCCGTTTTCAAATTTTACTTGTTTTGGGTCCAGGCCCAAGCGACCGATTAGTTGTACTGAATTTGTTAAATTAGTCATAATGAATTTATTTAAATTGATAATTGTCCTTGTTTGTTTAATTCCGATAAGGAATTTTTTAATCTCAAACTGATAAGAACGAAAACTGTGATGCAAACATAAAAGCGAAAAAAAATAACAGTCGTATATTAAACGTTTATATGCGTTTGTAAACGTTTAAAAACAGATATAAAACAGTAAATGAGATATATAAATAAAGTAAAAATTTAATATATTTATGTTTAATTTTATATTGAATCAGTTATTTTCAAGAAATATTAAACTTTTTTCGTACGAAATTCGAAAAATTAAGGCAATATTAATTATAAGCTGTTGTTTTAATAATATGGAAAAAATAAAAATAACAGAAACCGATTTGGTTGACTCCGAAAAGAGACAAATTATTATACTGCTCATCGCTTCTACCTTAATAAGCTTGTTTTTATTTTATATAGATGAAGGATATTATGATTTTAACTGGATGAACAATATAGGTAATTGGATTGCTTTCATGTTTTATACATTTGGTATTTTTGGAGGTCAGATATTATTTTCAAAAATAATCCTTAAAAAAATTAGCCTTAAACTAAACTTAATCCTAAGTATAATACTTGGAAGCATATTTAGCTTGTGGTTTTTAATTTTGGGCTTTTTGTCTGTAATTTAAGTCCGTTTTTAAGTTTTAATTTCTTCAAATTCCCCAGTTTATATAAGGTTATCAGTCAATTCTAATTTATTATAAAAACATTTCGCTATTGCTAAAAACTAGCCATTACGAACCTTTCAATATAATTTTACTGTAAATTAATTTGACAAATAGATAATTACAAATAACTACTATTTATTATGAAATCTAAATTACTAAATTCAGTTTTACTATTGTTTTAGTTTGGTAATGTAACTAGAATAGATGTACCCTAAGATTATGCTAAAATGCAAGCAGCTAATAAATTAATCTTCAGAAAATGATAAAGTTTTATTGCATAATGGAGTCTATATTTAAAATCTAATCATCGATAAGGCTAGTTAACTCACATCAAATTATCTCTTATCAGGAGATACTATAGATATAGAACAAATAATAATAAAAGATCATATTATTTCTGAAAATTTTTCTGCAGAAATAATAATTAATCCCTAGAAATTACAACAAGTTCTAATCGTAAAAATCTTGTACCTTTTCTCTAAGATTATAATTTGAGGACAAAACTTCACCATAAGCGCCTGTTGAACGAATGGCAATAATATCACCCCTTTTTGTAGCAGGTAATTTTATGGCTTTTGCAAAACAATCGGAGGATTCACAAATGGGGCCAACAACATCGTAGGTTTCTAGAATTGAATTATCTGAACTTAAATTTTCAATTTTATGAACTGCCTGATAAAGGGCGGGGCGAATTAATTCAGTCATGCCTGCATCAATAATTGCAAAATTGGTATTTACACCTTTTTTTATGTAAAGTACCTTGCTTATTAAGTTTCCACACTGAGCAACTATGGCTCTTCCTAATTCAAAATGTAGATGCTGCTGCGGCCTTAGTTTCAATAAATCTTTAAATATTTTGAAGAACATAACAAAGTCGGGTATTAGTTCTTCATCAGGATTATAATAATTTATGCCAAGTCCTCCACCAACGTTAATATGATCTACAATAATATGATGGTTGTAAAACCATTCCTGAATTTCGTTTACTCTAATACACAGACTTTTAAATGCTTTCAAATCGGTTATTTGTGAACCAATATGAAAATGGAGCCCCATCAGTTTTACGTTCTTGCTTTGTGCTATAATACTTAAAACATCTTCGAGTTCCCATTTATTAATTCCAAATTTATTTTCTTCCAAACCAGTTGTAATATACTGATGAGTATGAGCATTTACGTTTGGATTTATGCGCAATGCAATTTTGGCAATTTTATTTTTTTTAGCGGCCAATTCATTAATAACCTGTATCTCAGCCATCGACTCACAGTTAAAACTGAAAATGTCATTCTCCAGGCCAATATTTATTTCTTCATCGGACTTGCCAACTCCGGCGAATGCAATTTTATCGGTAGGAAAACCATTTTCTATGGCTGCAATAATTTCATTTCCGCTAACGCAATCAGCACCAAGGCCGTATGATTGTATTAACGACAATATTTGAGCATTTGCATTTGCCTTTAAGGCATAGTGAACATGATAATTATACTTGTTTGTTTCGTTAACTATACTTTGCAAAGTTTGTTTTAAAACATCTGTTTTATAATGATAAAACGGTGTTTTCATTTCATGAAATTTAACGATATCTTCTTTGCTAAACATATTAAAAGAGTTTTACATTTAGTTCGTTTAGTGCTTTTACTTTATCGCTTGTATTTACCAAAACAGAAACATTGTGCATACTTCCGCCGTATGAAATCATCCTGATAGGAATGCTCTTTAAAGCATCGAAAACCTTTACTGCATAACCTTTGCTTTCTGCAATGAAATTACCAACCACACATATTATTGTAAGATTACTGTCCACTTCTACTCTTCCATACTTATTAAGTTCCTCAACTATGGAAGCAAGGTTCTCTGTTTGGTCGATGGTAACAGAAACAGCAACTTCCGAGGTTGTAATCATATCGATTGGTGTTTTGTAAATCTCAAATATTTCAAAAACTTTACGAAGGAAACCGTAAGCAAGCAACATCCTGCCACTATTAATTTTTATTGCGGTAATGCTATCTTTTGCTGCAATAGCTTTAATACTTATTCCATCTGATTCACTGGTGATTAAAGTCCCCTCGAGATTTGGTTTCATCGTATTTTTTAATCTTACAGGAATATTTGCCAGTTTAGCAGGAAGTATACTGGAAGGGTGAAGGATTTTGGCTCCGAAATATGCTAACTCAGCTGCTTCATCGAATGAGAGATTCGACAGGGGATGAGTTTTATCAACAAATCGTGGGTCATTATTGTGCATACCGTCAATATCGGTCCAGATTTGAATTTCTTCAGCCTCAATGGCAGCTCCAATTAATGAGGCTGAATAGTCGCTTCCTCCTCGTTTCAGATTGTCGATTTCTCCATAGGAATTTCTGCATATATATCCCTGTGTAATATATATATCTGATGATTCATTGCTTTTTATTTCAGTATTCAAATTAACTTTAATCTCCTCAAGGTCAGGCTCTCCTTCTTCGTTGGTTCTCATAAAATTGAGGGCAGGTAGAAGTACTGATTTAATATTTTGTTCCTGAAGAAAATAGTGAAATAAGGCTGTTGAAATTAGTTCTCCCTGTGCTAAAATTGCTTTCTCTTCGAATAGTGTAAACATATCCAGTGTAAAGGATTTGATATAATCGAAATGCGATTTTATCATTCCCGATGCTTTTTCCCTGAATTCAGAACTGTGATACAATTCATTAACAACTTTATAATAGTGGTTTTCCAGCAGATTTATTTTTGAATTTGCAGCTTCATGTTCTTTAGCATAAAGATGAGATGCAATGCTAACCAAATCGTTAGTTGTTCCGGCCATAGCCGAAAGCACAATAATTTTCTTTTGGTTGTTGTTTATTAGTTCTGCAATTTCCTTAATTCGGGAACTATTACCAACCGATGTCCCACCAAATTTTAATACTATCATTTTTCAGTTTTATGGAAGCAAATTATTTCTTTTGTCATGCCTTATTTGAATTTGCAAAACAAAAGAAAATTTCAAAGCAATTGCAAAAACTGATTTTATGCAGATTTTGGGTTTTTAGAATCCTTAAACGAGAATTGTTGAATCGATCAAAAAAAACCGGAAAAGGCAGCCTTAGCCACCCTCCGGTATTAATAATAACCAAAAACTTTTGGTAATGTGAAGAGAATTTTTACCAGCCAGCAATGGTTATGCCTGCTGTCCATGCGTATAATTCGGGACCACGGTTAGTTTCGAAAAGTGTATTTAATGAATATGAAGCGAAAAGGTTGATAATACCATAACCCATTCTTACTGTGGCATCGAACTTAAATGGACGTAGATAAAAGCTATCGTAGTTTTTTACTATATTTCTTGTATTTGAATTTGGTGAGCGATAAGAAGTTGGAAGAGTATTTCCAGTTTTGGGGTCTTTTAAGGCATAAACCTTATCAGCCTCGTTGAAATATACTTTTGTGTGTGTACTTAGTCTTAATCCTGCAATAACACCTGCTGCAAAATGTACTCTTCTGGTTCTTCTTATATTGTTCGATTGAATCTCAAATATTACAGGTACTGTAAGGTACATGGCTGTTAGTTTAGTTTTTCTTACTGAAATACCATCCATATAATAACCCTGAATAGCATTACTGTCGGGGGTTAGAAATGTAGAATTAGTAAAACTATAGTTATTCCACGCTAATCCGAGTCCGGTTAACATACCGAAGTTTTTCTTTTTATTAAAAGCTATATTTTGCTCATAAATATTTAAATTAACTGCCAATGATTTTTCATATCTAAGATTAAGATAATCATACTCAGGAGCCCAATCGGTATTGAAGTCAGGGGTGACATAGCCGTTTAGTCCTATTTCTACTCCTCCCCAATGGCCATCAAATTTTGGGGCCCTGTTTCTTTCCCATTTTACATTTCCATCGTCGGAAACAACAAGAGTATGGCTTCCCACAGTAACTTTAGTGGTATCACTATCAATTACTTCTACATTAAGTCCGCCAACTTTTACGTTAGTTGTATCGCTATATTTGTTATAACGTGCACCTGTGGTAGTATCGTTAAAGACAACAATTTTTTCGGTTTTTTTGTTGTTTTGGATTATAACTGTTTTTGGCTTTTGCGAATATCGAACCGTTGAACTACCTGAAACTGTGTAAGTTAAATTATCCACTGCATTAACAAAACATTCGCTGGCACCACTTGCATTAACAACAGAAGTTCTGGTGTTAAGTTCCCCGGCTTTTAATTCTGAAGCACCACTTGCGTTTGCTACCAGAGAGGTAGTGTTTCCGGATAATTTTAATTCACTGGCACCTGATACAGTAGCAACAACATTATTATAATCAAGATTTATTTTTGCTTCTGAAGCACCTGAGCAGGTAACTTTCAAATGATCACCTTTTATTCCTTCTGGAGTTTTTACTTCACTGGCACCCGAAATGTTAATTTGTTTGAATACCGGTGCAGTAATATAAAATTTCATTTCGTCATATCTCTTTATTTTATTGAATTTGAAACGAAGTTTACCATTTACGATTTCATAGGTAACATGCTCCTGAAGGTTTTCATTAGTTTCGACAACTGCACTGTACGAATCACCATTCATTAAAACTATTTCCTGAGCGCCACCGGCTTCAATTCCGGTAAACTCTTCCAGTTGGAGGCTACGCTTTGTAACTTCACCTTGTCCTTTTACTTGTGCTCTTATTGGTCCTGATATTACTATCGTCAGTACTAAAATCAGACTTATTAAACTTATTTTTTTCATCGTTTTTATATTTTAATTTCTGTTTTCTATTGTGACGAACTACTTTTGAATTTGTTACAGCAGTTTTTGTTTTAATTGGATTTTTTTTGGAAATGATTAGAGGATGAGAGGATCAGAAGTTGAGAATATGAGAATATGAGAATGTGAGAATATGAGAAGTTGAGAGTTCAAAAGTTGAGATGTTCAGATGTTCAGATGTTCAAAAGTTCAATTTTGCTCTAATGAATTGAAATTTTAAAATAAACGAATTTCCGCCGAAGGCGGATAAATAATAATAGCCATAGGATTATTCCTATGGTCGGTAAATTATTATTGTTGAACATACCCTGAAGGGGTTATATTGTGATTAGAAGTTGAGAAGTTGAGAAGTTGAGAACTTTAAATGTTCAAATGTTCAGAGGTTTAAATGTTCAAAAGTTCAATGGCTGAGAGGTTGAGAAGTTGAGAGATTGAATCGTTACGCAACTCGTAACCTACCTACATAAAATTTCGGCAGGCAAGCTCGCAACAAAGAAATTATGTGTTAAATTTCACTCCTGAGTCTATTCAGTACCTTTCGGGCCAAACTGTCGGTTCATTTTCAGGGTGTTACCGTCAATTTGATAGTTTTTTAAATCACCATCATCATCATAAACTTTCAATTGCTCTACTTTGTTTCCGGTAATGGCTCCAAAAAAAGTAATGCCACCTTGCAGTATTCTTACAAAGGCAGGATCTTTTTTCTTATTAGGTGAATTATTTGCCTGATTAGGTAATATGTTGTTTGCCAGTTTTTGAGTGTTCTTTTTAATAATTTTTGCCAGGAGGTTATCATTTGATATGCTTCCGGAATTATTTCCAATAAACTATTTTGAAGGATATTTAACTTTAGCACATTCAATTTCGCCT
>PKTA01000195.1 GCA_002869365.1 Marinilabiliales bacterium
AAAACAATAAAAATGGAAGAAAATAAAGAAAAGGCATGTTTGGTTTGCCAAAAAAATGAAGATCAGGTTCCTTTAGTAGAACTATCATATAAGCAACAGAAATATTTTATCTGCCCTCAGCATATTCCTGTGTTAATTCACAATCCCGATCAGTTGGAAGGTATGTTACCCGGAGCAGGAGATTTGCAAGCCGGATAATGATAGAAAAAATAAATTTTCAATCCTTGTTTGAAATATCAGGCAAGGATTTTTTTATTTCAGTCGCTTTAAAATATTTATTTCCTTAGGCGATAATTCTCTGAATTTACCCCTTTGCAAATCCTTCTTCGTTAAACCTGCAAAGAAAACTCTGTCGAGTTTAACAACCTCATATCCAAGGTGTTCAAATATTCTTCGTACAATTCTGTTCTTACCTGAATGCAATTCAATTCCAACTTGTTTTTTGTCGTTTTCCGAAAGCACCCATGAAACTTTATCTACTTTTATAGGCCCGTCTTCAAGATCAAATCCTGCTGCAATCTTATCCAAATCACTTCTGCTGATTCCTTTGTCGAGAAATACATGATAAATCTTTTTTATTTCGTGTTTCGGATGGGTGAGTTTTTTTGCCAGTTCACCATCATTGGTAAACATTAGCAGGCCTACGGTATTTTTATCCAGGCGACCAACAGGATAAATACGTTCTTTACAGGCATTTTCCATGAGGTTCATAACAGTTCTTCTGTCGAGAGGATCTTTTGAAGTTGTAATAAAACCCTTTGGTTTGTTGAGAAGAAAATAGCGTAGTTTCTCCCTTGAAAGGGTTTCTCCGCCAAATTGTACTTTATCTGTTGGTAATACTTTTGTACCAAGTTCGGTAACTATTTTTCCATTTATCATAACCGCTCCACCGGAAATATGCGTGTCGGCTTCACGCCTGGAACATATACCTGCATCGGCAAGATATTTATTTAATCGTATGGTATAAGTACCATCCTTATCATCTTTTCTGGCTTCCGGTTTATTAAACTTTCTTTTTGGTTTATCGTAAGCCTTTTTCTTTCCTCCCCTGCTACTTCCACTGCTTTTTGATTTATCAGTCGATTTTCCCGAATATGGTTTATTTGATCTTGTCTTCATTTTCAATTTTTAAAAGGACGGCAAAATTACTAAATGTTTGGCATGCAATGCAAATTATTTGATAATTAATGATTTATTACTTGCAAAAGGCCTTTTATTTAGCTATATTTACACTGATAAATTCTAGCAAAATGCCATCAAAAATTATTAAACTAGCCTCGCTGACTTATATGAGGGCGCAACTTCTTTCTGCTATGCTTGAGCGTAATGGTATAGAATGTTTTATGTCGAATATAAATAGAGTGAAAGAATCGGCAGGAGGAGTGTTTGTTAACATCAACAGGGCAGATTACGATAAGGCCAATAGCATTTTTGAAGATTTCAGGTCCGCTTATGGTTATAAAAAACAAAAAGCCGTTGAATACATGAAGAGTGTCAGACGCATACTTGTTCCTGTGGATTTTTCATATCATTCGGAAAACGCTGCAGTGTATGCTCTCCAATTAGCTGCTCAGTTTAAAGCCGACATAAAACTTGTAAATGCATATCTCGATCCCATTGGTAGCCCCAATTCTTATCTAGAGTCTTTTGCCTTTCAAATAAATCTGGATGAAGTGATTTCGGAAATTGAGATAGAAACGAAAAATAGTTTAGAAAGTTTGAAAGCAAGGCTAAAGACAATAATTAAACAAAAGAGTATTAAGGGAGTTGACATTAGTTATGATCTTTACAAAGGGAATTCCGTTGACATAATTTTAAATTATATTGAAGAATATAAACCCGGACTGGTAGTGATGGGCACCAGAGGATCTGAAATAGAAGGCTTTGCCTCCTTTGGAAGCGTTACTGCAGATATTATTCAAAAGGCAAAAATACCTGTTATTGCAGTTCCGAAATCTTTTAATGCCTCAGAATTTCATGCTCCAAAAAGGATTTTATATGCCACCAATTTTGATGATATCGATTATTCTGCCTTAAGGAAATTGGTTTCTTTGGTTAAACCTTTTGATTCAAAAATTTTCTGTGTACATACATCTCTCAATGATAATGACCCTATGGATAA
This sequence comes from Marinilabiliales bacterium, assembly GCA_002869365.1. Classification (GTDB taxonomy): domain Bacteria; phylum Bacteroidota; class Bacteroidia; order Bacteroidales; family F082; genus BM524. The sequence goes on from PKTA01000195.1 coordinate 2,123, forward strand.
TAGCCAGATGAAACAGATTAAAGACTATATGTATAAAGTAATGGATACCTATAAATTCGAATGTAAAATTCTAAATTCATCAGATATAAAACGTGCCATAAACGATTTCACTGAAGAATATGAAATAGATGTTTTGGCACTCACGCATCATAAAAAAGCATTCCTGAGAAGACTGTTTGAGCCAAGCGTAACCCGCAAGTTTTTATTCCATGTAAGTATCCCTTTATTGATATTTAATGCAGTTCCACCCGGAGAATAAATCTTTTTAAAAAGGATAAAACGCATCTTTTATATGCCTAATTTCCTTTTTCTTTTTATTTATAACTATTGAAATGAAATCGTAACGGCATTCCATTTCTATGTTTTTCATATCTATGTATTCCGCTGCAGTCCTCACTAATCGCTGCATTTTTGCTTTGGTTATAAAATCTTCAGGATAACCAAAAAACTCCGTTGCCCGGGTTTTTACTTCTACTATCACTAATTCATTTTTGTCCTGTGCAATAATGTCAATCTCGTCCTTTCCAAAACGCCAGTTTCTTTCGAGTATAGTATATCCTTCTTTTCGAAGAAATTCTGTTGCTTTTTCTTCTCCTTTTTTTCCGAATTCGTTGTGTTCAGCCATGGTTTTAGGTTTTATATTATTTACTGCATTGCCCTCCGAAATGCAATGAAGGAGGGGTTATTGGTATTGGTCATTGTGGTCATTGGTCAGTAGTAATTCGTTAATCATTATAACTGAATGATAATTTAAAATCAGATTCAACTTTTAGTTTTTAACTATTCACTTTTAGTTTTTAGTTATTCATTTTTTAGTCATTGGTCATTCATTGTCCTCCGAAATGAAATGTAGGAGGAGTCATTCATTGCATGCCTAAGTTTTAACGTAGGCATGGTTATCATAGTTGCTATTGGCGTTTCCCATAAACAACTCATAACTTTTAACTCTATGAACTCAAGCGCACTCAATGAACTTTAGCCTTTAAACTTTAGCCTTGACTAACTAGTTTCCAAATAAGATTTTTGTTTACTTACAGTCAATTTATACTTCCTTCCCAAAGCAATTGCCCGGTTATCATCAACATGACCTGCCGGGAAGCCAAATGCCAGTGGAAAATCAAACTCCATTAATTGATTATGAATTATTTCTTCAGCAGTTTTTCCGAAGGGGATTTCATTATCGTTCATACTGCTCATACCTCCAACAATTACACCTTTCAAATTATTAAATACTCCGGCGCGCTTAAGTCCCATCATCATCCTGTCGATATGATAAAGATATTCGTCGAGGTCCTCAATAAATAGAATTTTGCCTTTTAAAGCAGGAAAAGATTTACTTCCCAAAATACTATATAAAACCGAGAAATTTCCACCCACAACTTCTGCTTCTGCTTCTCCTGATTTATTAAGCGGATGGGACTCAAATTCATAATTTATATTTTCTCCTTTAAGGATTTCAAAAAGAGTTTTTAAAGCCTCTTTTGAATTTTTTGCAAAATTTATCGGCATAGAAGAATGTAATGTTTGAATATTATAAACATTATTTACATGCGAATGAATTACGCTTATGTCGCTATATCCTGCCAGCCATTTTGGGTTTTTTATAAACTTTTCAAAATCTATTTTGTCTATTATCCTAACGCAACCATAACCTCCTCTTGCAAATAATATGGCTTTAATGTCTTTATTATCAATCATATATTGCAAATCATCTGATCTTATTTCATCATTACCGGCAAACTGATTATCTTCTGCATTTATGCTTTTTCCCAATTTAACTTCAAAACCATTTTCTTCAATAATATCAATAGCTTTTTGCAATTCTGCAGCAGTTATTTTTCTGGCAGGAGCCATTATTCCTATTTTATCACCTTGTTTTAAAGATATTGGTAACTTCATTTTCAAAGTATTGGTTATTTTTGCGGAAAATTACTAATAATATTTCAATGTCCAAAGATTATAAAAGATATACGATTACTTCTGCTTTACCTTATGCCAATGGCCCTATTCATATTGGCCACCTGGCAGGAGTTTATGTTCCGGCTGATATTTATGCAAGGTATTTGAGGATGAGAGGAGAAGATGTTTTGTTTATTGGAGGAAGCGATGAACATGGCGTTCCCATTACAATCAAAGCAAGGCAGCAAGGTGTGAGTCCGCAGGATATAGTCGACAAATATCATGGCATTATCAAACAATCTTTTAAGGACTTTGGAATTTCTTTTGATGTATATTCCAGAACTTCGGCTCCAATTCATCATGAAACAGCCTCAGAGTTCTTCAAAAAATTATATGAAAACGATAAGTTTATCGTAAAATCCAATGAGCAATATTTCGACGAGGAAAACCAACAGTTTTTAGCCGACAGATATATTACAGGCGCCTGTCCTCATTGCGATTATGAAAAAGCTTATGGCGATCAGTGCGAAAACTGTGGAACCTCACTTAGCCCTTTGGAATTGAAAAATCCTAAATCAGCTTTAAGCGGAAATGTTCCGGTTTTAAAAGAAACAAAACATTGGTATTTGCCTTTGGATGATTATGAAGGATGGCTTGACGAATGGATATTACAAGGACATAAATCTGACTGGAAACCTAATGTTTACGGACAAGTAAAATCATGGGTTGATCAGGGATTGAAGGCGCGTGCAGTAACCCGCGATTTGGATTGGGGAGTTAAAGTTCCATTGGAAGATGCACCGGGAAAAGTACTTTATGTGTGGTTCGATGCACCTATAGGATATATATCGGCTTCCAAAGAATGGTCGGAAAAAACTGGTAACGATTGGGAAAAATACTGGAAAAGTGAAGATAGTAAACTGGTTCATTTTATTGGAAAAGATAATATTGTTTTCCACTGCATAATTTTCCCCGTAATGCTTAAAGCAGAAGGTTCGTATATTGTTCCTGAAAATGTTCCTGCCAACGAATTTTTAAATCTGGAAAACGATAAAATATCAACTTCCCGCAATTGGGCTGTTTGGTTACACGAATATTTACAGGAATTTCCGGGAAAACAGGATGCTTTGAGATATGTTTTAACCGCAAATGCACCTGAAACAAGAGATAACGACTTCACCTGGAAGGATTTTCAGGCTCGTAATAATAACGAACTGCTTGCTATTTTTGGAAATTTTGTTAACCGTACGCTGGTTCTTACTCAAAAATATTTCGATGGATTAGTGCCCCAGGTTGCAGAATATGATGATGATGCTAAAAAAGTCTTCGAAGAAATTAAAGAATTCCCAAATACCATAGCAGCAAGTATTGAAAGATACCGATTTAGAGAAGCTCTATCAGAATTGATGAATCTGGCACGTTTGGGAAACAAATATCTTACTGATAAAGAGCCCTGGAAAATATTTAAAACCGACCCTGAAAAGGTGAAAGAAATATTAAATGTTTCCTTGCAAATAGTTGCCAATCTGAGTGTGTTAAGTGAACCCTTTCTTCCATTTACTGCTAAAAAACTTCAGGACATGATTAATCTATCGGGCTTGAACTGGGATGATTGCGGTAGTGCAGAATTATTGAAAGATGGACATAAATTAAACAAAGCCGAATTTCTCTTCGAAAGAATAGAAGATTCAGTTATCGAAGAACAGGTTCAGAAACTTCTTAACACAAAAAAGGAAAACGAAATGAATACAGCAGCAAAACCTTCAAAGGAAACCATCGATTTTGATGATTTTATGAAGATTGATATTCGAACTGGAACTATTTTGGAAGCCGAAAAAGTTGCTAAAACCAAAAAACTGCTAAAACTAAAAATTGATACCGGCATCGACCAAAGGATAGTGGTTTCTGGAATAGCCGAATATTACAATGCCGAAGATATTATCGGTAAAAAGGTTAGCATTTTGGTAAATCTTGCGCCCAGAAAATTAAGAGGAATAGAATCGCAGGGGATGATCCTAATGGCAGAAGATGCCGATGGAAAACTATGTTTTGTTTCTCCTACGGAAGATGTAAAAAACGGCAGCGAGATAAAATAATAATAGCCTTAGGTTTCAACTAGCCCCGGATTTCAATCTAGCCCCGGATTTCAATCCGGGGATTATAAATATATTTTATAGCCCAGGGATTAATCCCTGAGCTAATTAATTTATATATCTTAGTACCTCAATTTTGAGATGTGAAAAAGCCAATATTAAACATAGGTATTCTTCTATTGCTGGTAATAATTTTGCCTCCTATATTTTTTACAACCTACGAAATAGGTAATTTGTATAGGAATGAGCAAATGATCGACTCAATTTATGTAAGACAACTGGAGTCGGTAATTTTTTCTATTAATCAGTATTCCGATGACATTGTGAGTTCCTGGGCTAACAAACTGGAACAGGATATTCAAAACCGTAAACAGAAAACAGAAGAGATTGCCAGAGCTTTTATTAACAGGAATAAATCGGTTGAAATGCTGTTTATTGCTGATTCTTTAACGATAAACCAGTTATATTTCAAAAATCAGCAAGATAAACAGGATACTTTAAGGGCTTCCCTTCAGGAAATAATTCGCGAAAATGAAAACCAAATAGCACGTTTACAGCAATATATGGATGGGGGCTATAGAAAAATACAACCCATTGACATTGATTTACCTAACTCCAGCCTTTTTATTTTTGCTTTTAAAGATTCGGATCAAAACACAAAAGTTTGCGGTATTGTCTTAAAAAGTTTGGGTTTTATTAAGGAAAATCTTGGCCCCAAAATACAATCTGTTGCCAGAGATGAGTTTTATTTTTCTGTTTTTGATTCAGAAACCGGAAATGAAGTTTATTCCAATGAAGTATATGAAACTGTCGATAAAAACATAAAGCATAAAAAAATATTATGGATTATGCCCGATTATAAACTAGGCATACAATTAAAAGGGGAAACTATTGAGGATTTGGTTCAGAAAAGAACACGATTCAACATATGGATAATTCTAATAATTGATCTTATTTTAATAATTGCTGCATTTTTTATTTACAGAAGTTTGAAACAGGAAATGAAACTTGCTCAGTTAAAATCGGAATTCATCTCCAATGTCTCCCATGAAATCAGAACTCCTTTGGCTATAATTAATATGTATTCAGAAACACTTTCTATGAATAGAATTAAAGATGAAAGTAAAAAGAAAGAGTATTACAGCATTATTAATACTGAGGCCAACAGGCTTTCAGGCATGGTTAACAAAATACTAAACTTCTCAAAAATTGACAGCGGTAAACGAACATATAAATTTATAGAAACGGATATTAATGAAATAGTTACGCAAATTGTTGAAACCTATGAGCATCATTTCAAAAGAAATGGATTTACTTATAATTTCTCTCCAAAAGAGAACCTTCCTAAAGTTATGGCTGATGGCGAAGCTATTACCGACGCAATTATAAACCTCATCGACAATGCCATAAAATACAGCAAGGATGATAAACAAATTGATATTAGTACCGGTAGTATTAATAAAAATGTTTTTGTAGAAGTTAAAGATTACGGACTTGGCATAGATGAGAAATACCAAAAAATGATTTTTGATAAATTTTATAGAATTACCGATGGCGACCTGGCTCATAAGGCAAAAGGTTCCGGCATTGGACTGAGCATAGTTAAGCATATTATGGAAGCTCATAAAGGATCGGTAAAATTGATAAGTAAAGTAGGTAAGGGAAGTACCTTTGTTTTAAACTTCCCCATTATTAAAACTTAAATTATGTATCGCATTTTAATAGTTGAAGATGAGCAGGCAATGTTGATGGGATTAAAAGATAATCTAGAGTTTGAAGGTTATCAGGTTGACATCGCCGATGATGGTGAAAAAGGATTCGAAATGATTTCAAAAAACGAGCATGATTTAGTATTACTGGATGTTATGCTACCAAATATGTCGGGGTTTGATATTTGTAAAAATGCACGAAAAAATGGTGTTTCAACTCCAATTATTTTACTTACTGCCAAAGGAGAAGAAATTGATAAGGTCTTAGGTCTTGAACTTGGTGCCGACGACTATATTACAAAACCATTTAGTTTAAGAGAACTGCTGGCAAGAGTAAAAGCGCTGTTACGAAGAACAGATCAGGTAAAAACGCCGAAAGATGACCAAAATATTATTATAGGTAATATGGAAATAAACTTTTCAAACTACGAAGCATGGATAGAAAAGCAAGCCATTAAAATGTCGCATAAGGAGTTCGAATTTCTTCACTACCTGTGGAATCAGAAAAATAAAGTAGTTAGCAGGGATGATTTATTGGACAATGTTTGGGGTACTGATTATGTACCCTCTTCCAGAACTGTTGACAATTTCATTCTTAAATTGCGACAAAAAATAGAAAAAGATTCAAATAACCCAAAAATTATAATTACTGTTCATGGAGTCGGTTATAAACTGATTAACTGATACTTATAACCCTATCAAGACTAATTGTATCTGAATTATTTTCTTTTCATAAACATCAAATTATATTTTGATGACAACTCGTGACATCTCCTGATTTAGAATTGACATTTAGGATGTTGTGTTGATATAGTTTTGCTTCATAATTAAAAGTAAAAATTATATAAACTAAAAACATAAAAAAATGAAAACTAAAATTTTATTATTAGCGATAGCAATTCTTGGATCAGGCTTAATTTATTCACAACCTGCAAACAATGATGACAATAGTACTAAATGTGAAAAAAAAGTAATGAGGAAGATTCAAAGAAAAATGAGTTTAATTCCTGTTAAAGACTATTTAGAGGAGGGTGAAAAAACAAAACTTGTTGTCAAATGTACCATAAACGAAGATTATATTGTTGAGGTTGCTGAATTAGGTGGCAAAGATGAGGATTTGAAAAAAGTTGTAATTGAAACCCTTAAAAACCATCCTGTAAAATGCGATGATATGACTATAGGTTCATCTTTTACATTCGTAATGAAATTTGTTCTAATGCCTGCCTAGGTAACATAATTAATTTTTTAAAAGCGATTATAATATTAAAAAAAAGCGTTCTCCGATTTTGACTACATTTGTCTGTTGGAGGCGCTTTGGTAAAAACAACTATTAGAATATAATGTCAACCACAATTCACATAAAATATTTAAAAAGTACATTAGGAATAATTTTATTCTTCTGTTTAGTATTTGCTTCATCTTCAGTAAAATCAGAGAATTTGAGAGAAGTTGTAGGTCTTGAAGGAACCTGGAAGTTCTCGGTGGGTGATGATCTCAAATGGGCAAATTACGATTATAATGATGCTGAATGGGATTATGTTCATGTTCCTAAAAGCTGGGAAAGTAATGGCTTCGACGATTACAATGGTTATGCCTGGTACCGGAAGAAATTTCAAATCACTTATTCAGTGAACAACAGGTCGCTATTTATTGTTCTTGGCAAAATAGATGATGTTGATGAAGTATATTTTAACGGGCATCTGATTGGTGCTACAGGAATTTTCCCTCCTCTCGTGAGAACTGCTTATGATGTAAGAAGAAAATATCACATACCTGAAGATATAATTAATTATAATGGAACAAATGTGGTGGCTGTAAGAGTTTACGATGAATATGCCGGAGGTGGAATAGTTGATGGTCCGATAGGTATTTATAATGATGAAGACAATAATCTGCTCTCATATGACTTGAGTGGATATTGGAATTTTGAGCCAAGCATAAAGACATTTAATAACTCAAATCGTATTTATGGCCTGGAGGAAGGTAAAATGTATGTACCTGCATATTGGGAAAGTTATGGCTTTCCATTGTTAGATGCCAGTGCTACTTATTCCAAAAGTTTTATAATTCCTACTGGTTTCAATTCAGCGGATATGATGATTGTTTTGGGTTATATTGATGACGTGGAAATAGTTTACTTTAATGATAAAGTGATTGGTAAAACCGATGACTTAATTAATCATGATAACAGAGGTCTTCCGAAAGATATTCTTTTAAGCGCCTATAATATACCTTCGGATCTTTTTGTTAAAGGAGGTTCGAATACAATTATGGTAAAAGTTTATGATACCGGAGGTTTAGGTGGAATTTATGAAGGTCCGGTGGGATTGATAACCAGAAGTAATTTCCGACAACTTAAACAAAGACAAACTGAGAAACCCTATAGTATTTGGAATGAGATTTTCAAAAGTTTTTTTGAATAAATTAAAATGAAATCACTAAAAACAAATATAAAACTATTGTTGCTTCTGGCATTTATGATAATAATGCTGCCTGGCAATATTGATGCTCAGCAACTGATGGAAATTAAGAATCTTTCAGGCAGATGGAAGTTCTCCATAGGAGATAATATGGAATGGGCAAACCCTAATTATGATGATAGTAATTGGGAAAGATTATATGTTCCTTCATCCTGGGAGGAGCAAGGATTTCATGGTTACGATGGTTATGCCTGGTACCGATTAAAAGTTAAACTGCCTGATAGATCTGATAAATCGGGATTATACCTTAAACTCGGTTATATTGATGATGTGGATGAAGTATTTATAAATGGCAGTAAAATAGGTCAAACCGGACAATTTCCACCAAACTATACAACTGCATATAATGCAAACAGAAATTATTTAATACCGAGTGGAATTATTAATTACTCCGAAGAAATAACAATTGCAGTTAGAGTTTTTGATGAAGGTGGTGAAGGAGGAATAGTAAATGGTAACGTCTCTTTTCAAATAGATTTATCATCAGTAAATACAGATTTAAATTTAAGCGGCGAATGGAAATTTAGGACGGGGAATTGTTCAGGGGATCCGAAAAATATAGATTATAAGGATTGGGAAGATATATTTGTACCTGGTTCCTGGGAAAATCAGGGATTTAAAAATTATGATGGTGTAGCTTGTTATGCTAAAGAATTTACTCTTCAAGGGCAATTTACCAATAAACATATGATACTTCTTTTGGGCCGCATAGATGATCTTGATATAGTATATTTAAATGGCACTTTAATAGGTCAATCGGGTGAATTTAGTACCGAAACAGTTCGTACACGAAGTGATACTTATAAACAACTACGTTCATACCATATACCATCGGACTTACTAAATGAAAAAGGTAAAAACGTAATTATTGTAAAAGTATATGATGATTTTGGAAGTGGTGGTATTTATGAAGGTTCTATTGGCTTAATCAGCCAGAAAAATTATATTCAATACTGGCGGGAGAGAAGACATAAATAATTGCTTTCAAGCTCGTGTTTAAACCCTAAATTATATTTTTATATTTTATTCTATAACTATAAACTTACCCCAACTTCTTCTTAAAGTAACGGGATTAGTTAGTTTATAGAAATAAATTCCGGGCAATAATTTCTTCGCATCAATATTATAACTTCCTGAATTAACTTTCTTGTCAATAAACTGCATTACACTATTGCTATTGTATACTGCAATATGATAATTTTGATTTTCGGGGTTTTCAAATTCAACATTAAAATTATCCTTTGAAGGGTTTGGAAATATTGTTGATTTAAGTGGTAGAAACCTTTGTTCAGAAATGCCTTCAACAAAACTGGAAAAACAAATATTATCAAACATTAAACCACCTAAGTTATCTTGTATATCATCACTTATAAAAGTAAATCTATATGTAATGGTGTCGCCTAATTTTATGTCGAATATTGAACCTATGTCGGAAAGTATAACCTCAAAATATTTCCAGCCATTTGAATTTCCTGTTAAAACAGGTTGATATGTCCACCAGTTATAATTGCTCTCGTATTTATTTGAATTTAAGAGGTCTACCCATGTTTGCCCACCGTCAGCAGTAAATTCCATTTTACCAAAATCCTTTAGTGAATCAGTTTGAACATTATATCTGCCTTGCAAAATTCCCAGCCCGTAAATATCTCCCATGGATACAGGATTATTGATAAAGAATACTGAACTATCATTGGTTTTATACCAGGAGATGCTGTCGGTAACTATAGCTAAAGGCTGTGAGTAAGCACCATCAAAATCGGGCTTTTGGGGATGTGCTATTTTCCAACTATTATTTGACGATGAGGTGTCGATTTGAAGTTGATTAATGCAAGTGGTATCTTCAAAATCCAGACAATAATTTTCACATTGTGAATATACATTTCCAAAGGACAGAGATAAGATAAAAAGGGTAATAAAAGTTTTCATATTATTGTGCGTTATTTTGATGACTAAAATACAATTTAATTTCTCATCAAAATAACTTTTTGATATTGACTTTCCCCATTCTTGTTTTGGATTTGAATAATATATGATCCGTTTTTAACAATATTGCCATTGGAGTTTTTACCGTTCCATTTTATTTTTGATCGCCCTAGTTTGTCTAAATAAATATTATTCGAGAATAAAACTTTTCCATAAATGTCATAAACTCTTAAAAAATATGTGTCACTTTCCTCAATATCAATTGCTAAACTTACATTTTCAGAAAATGGGTTAGGAAAAGGATTATGCAGCACAAATGTTTTCGATAGTTCTGGTTTCGTTTCTCCAATGCCAACTCCACTGCCTTCAATTTCAATTTTGGAATCTAATCCATCCCATAAAAAATGGAGCATTAGTATGTGAGAATCTGCATTAAAATATGCAGTTCTTTCATTTGTATAATAATCTTCAATATTATCGGCAATTGACATTTCAATATCGTCAAGTGTTATTGAAAGTGGCTGATTATTAAGTCGTTTTATTTCAAACATCAACTCCCTGTTCAATGATGAATCAATAAATCCAATGCCTTCTTTCTGGATATCGATGGTAATATTATTATAAGTTACGCTACCATCAAAATTTATAATTTCAAATTTTTGATTTTTCAAACTGGAGGCAGAATTTCCATCATCAACAAACAGAGTATAATTTGAAATGGGATAATAATTGTCGGGATAGTACCAAATCAATAGCGTATCAGTATCATAATTATCAGTTGTAGATAAAGTTGTTGTAAGTGGAATAAAAGAACCTCCTTTTACAAATAAAGGAATGGTATTTAATGGCGCATTAATGTTATAAATATTCTGTCCTGTATAGGTTTCGTTAGTTTTAAAATCTATCCAGTTTCCCTGAGGGAAAATAACCGATCGGCTGAAACTTCCTTCTTCCAGAATTGGAGCCACCATCATTTCTTCACCCCAAAAATACTGATCATTTATATTTTGCAAAAAAGTATTCGTCATTTCAAAATAGTCCATTGGCAATGCTAAAGGTCTTCCTGTAATGCTATTTTTCCATGCTAATGAATAGTTGTAAGGCAACAATTTATACCGGAGGATTATGCTTTCTCTAACAATACTTTTATAAGGTTCAGGAAAATATACAGGCTCAGTAATTGAATTAACACCATGCGCTCTCATTATTGGCGAAAAAACTCCTTGCTGCATCCATCTGGTATAAAGTTCTTCATTTAACTCTCCGGTAAATCCCCCAATGTCGGATCCCATATAAGCAACACCACTCATTCCCATTCCCAACATAATAGGAATTTGAACCTGCAAGCCTTCCCACGATTTTTGGATATCCCCCGACCATGGAAAGGTAGAGTATCGTTGCATGCCGGCATATCCCGATCGAATTAGATTGAACAGGCGCTCTTCCGGATATTCATTAGCATAATTATCGTAAATAGATTGTGCCCAAAGCAAGGAGTAAATATTATGTATGTCTCTTGCCGAACCTCCCTGATGAATCATATCGTGGGGATGATTTTCAGGTTCTCCCAAATCGCTCCACCACCCGGAGGCACCTTCTTCCTTTCGCCCTTTATAAAAACTCCACATCCAATCCAGAGTTTCTTCATTGGTAAAATCCATAAGTGATGCTTCGCCAGCCCAAAAATTATCCAATAAATATGTACTTCCCGAATTTGTTTTGCCAAACCATCCATTGGCACTTATAAAGTTATAGTTATCAGAAATTTGTGTGAAATATGGCTCTGTAATCAAAATTGTTTTTACCCCTGTTGATTTAAAATCACTCATCATTTGAACTGGAGATTGCCATTTGCTATAATCCCAGTCTAAATTGCCCATTTGTCCTGGATTGCCAAACCAATATAAATCCAAAACAAGCGCATCCAGTGGGAAATTATCATTCTGCATATCGCTTACAGTTTGTCTGGCATGAGATTCGCTTTCATAACCAAATCTCGATTGAATATATCCCAAACTCCATAGTGGAGGTAAATCCTGCCGTCCTGTAAGCAGAGTATAGTTTTCAATTAAATCACCATAGGAATTTGCATTAATAAAGTAGTAAACCATATTTCCGCTTTCGCTGGAAAAGTCCAAAGTATTTGCACTGGATACTCCTAAATCCATAATTCCTGCTGAATGATTATCAAAAAAAAGTCCAAAGCCTTTGGAGGAATTTATAAATGGTATAGAAATGTTAAGGTTTTTCTCGTTCGCCCCATAACCATAATGTGCCTGATTGTAATTTTGCAATTGGTAGCCATTTCTGTTAATCTGTATTCCACGAGAGCCACCACCTTGAAGTTGCTCACTTTCGCTGAGTATAAGCCTTACACCCTGTCTGTTTCCTTGAGTATAAAAACCCATTTCCTCAGATGTAATAAGATCCTCATCTTTATAAAAATGAGTTTTTATTGGTGATTTATCGATTTTTAAAACCAAATTATTGCAAGTTAATAATAGTTCAGATGTATGGTTTTCAACAATAAATTCGGGGTTTTGGGCTTCCATAACAATGCTAAAGGAAGTGTCACTAGGGAGAGAATTATTGGGGGTAAACTCAAAGCGAAAAATAGAAGAAGTATAAGGTTTTATGGATAAATTACCTTCTGTTGTGCTTATAAATAATCCCTTATCATTAACGTTATGACTTAAATAATCACCGGCGGAATTCAGATTTATAGAATAAAAAATATCATTATTGCCATTATCCCTGCCCGACATTGAACCATCTCCATTGCGGAAAACGAAAGCTAGTTTTAAAACGAATACTTCTGCAGGGTTGATTCCATAATATTCTGCAATATTGAAACTTATCTGATATAAATTATCTCCAATTCTATTCATTAGAACCTTTGGATCTTCAACTCCCCAATCGCTAACCACGTATTTCCAGTCGCCTGAATTCTGACTTTCATTGGTAATTAAACCGGTATGCGCATAAATATTACCATTGTATCCTGCCAGCTCTCCGTTTCCCATACTCGCATCATAAATAATTGTTATTGAACTATTGGAAGTAGGATGAACAGGGTTTACACTGATAATTTGGGATGTAGCAATTAAACTAACCCAACCAAAAAAGACAATTAAAAAATATTTTTTCATTACTACGAATATCTCATCTGCAAAAGTAGGCTTTCTGGTCCTGAAAATTCAGAATATTTGTATGCATAAATGAAGTTTCTTGTAAAATTAAATATAGAAAATTAGAAAAATCATACTGGAAATCTATCTGGAATATTTTTATTAAAATTCACTGCTGCAGTTAATTAATTCGTAAAATATTTCTAGAAAAATTTGCAAACTGTAAATTTATAACATATATTTGGCCTGGTTTTTTACAAAACAAGCAAACACAAACAACAAATGAAACGGCAAATCACACTATTGATGATGGCTATAATATTCTGTTCGTCAGATATTTATACCTATACGCCAAGTTCATATGTAAAAATGAATTTGAACGGAAGTGTTAAATCTCTAACTCAGTTAGAGAACAAATTAAGTCCTGATTCAACTAGTAATATCATTCAGAATAGCACGAAATTTTTCGATAATAATGGAAAAATTTTCGAATTAATGAAGCTTAAAAATCATAAACTTTTCAGTAAAATTAATTACTATTACTCCGATTCAGGAAATATTAGTTATAGCCGGGAAACAAATGCTGACGGTTCTTTATATTTAGAGATAAAATATTTTTATGATGATGAAGGCTATATCAAATCAAAATTTTTTGATAGATCACATCAAAAATCATATAGTTTTGACAGGCAAAAAGCAGATGTTGAGTTTGAAGAATACTACAGTAATTTATTTACTAAAATTCAATATAAATGTGATTATAAAGGTTATAAAATTGAAGAGAAGTTTTTAAAAGATAATGGAGAACTAACAAGAAAACTTACATACAAATACGATTTTAAATATAATTTGGTTGAACTTAAAATTTATAACAGTAATGGGCAGGCCGAGAAGCGGATTAAATATCGTTATAATAATTATAATGATATTTTAGAAAGTAAAACTTACATTAGCAATCGGCTGGCCCTTACATCAACCTTTTCATATGTTTATGATGAAAATGACAACTGGATAAGCAGAACTGAAAAACGAAAACTACAAGAAAATCTATTTACTACTAACATTGACAGCAGCGACATATTAACGCAAAGAATAATTACGTATTACGCTAATTAGACAAGGCATATGTATATAATGTTCAATGAAAACATGAAGCAATTCCTGAAAAGGCTTTTGCCGGGAATTATTTTATTTATGACAATTTTTACAGCCAATGCTCAGGTTGGGATATTGACATTGAACCCTCATGCTTCATCGGCATTAGAAATTTTTTCAATTAATAAAGGTCTGTTAATACCTCGTATTTCACTTACTGCCGACTTAAGTAACCCCAGTCCGGTAAGTTCTCCGGCTAACGGATTAATGGTATTTAACACAGGTGCTTCGCAAACAATTGGATTTTATTATTGGAATGGTAGTAAATGGACTTTGCTAAAAACACCAAATGAAGATGAAATTTCAGGCGCAGATAATTCAACAGATAATGCTGTTGTTAGATATGATGGTACCAGTGGAAAAATAATTCAAAATTCTGGTGTAGTAATCAGTGATAATAATCAAATAAGTAACATAAATAATTTAGAAGTTTCTGAATTTAGATTAACAACATCCCCGGCAACGGGATTAATTCTTGTTTCCGATATAAGTGGAAATGCTCAATGGGAAACTGCTCCTCCGGTTGACGTAAAACACAACAACAACTTGGTTACGGCAAATGTAGATAAACTGAATTTCGAGTCGGGAATAAAAGTTTACGATGAAGGAAATAACCAGGCAAAACTGGTATTCTTTAAGAAAAATGTTACCAATGATGTAATACAAGTTTCTTCAATCGATTCAACTGATTTGAACGATTTAACTTCAGTAGTCCCCATAGTATGGAATTTGGAAAGAGAGAAAAATGCTGCCACATTTAATCATTCAAATACTACAAATCCAGAGAGAATAGCTGTAAACATTGGGGGTATTTACGAAGTTAACTTCATGTTTAGTATAGTAAACAAAACAATAATGCGTAAAACATTAAGAGCCAGATTAAGGAAAAACGGAACCACTTTTATCGATCATGTTAATTCCTATTCGTTTTCATATCATGAGGAAGACGACAATGTTACACATGCTAGTTCTTCTTTCCTTATTGAACTTAACCAAAATGATTATATAGAATTGGTAGTAAACGGACAAACAAATCCGGGACCTATAGTATTAAAGCCATATGAGAATTTATTTTTTATGAGATTTATACGCTCCAATTGATAGAAAAAATAATATGAAGCATAGATTATACATACTTTGTGTTTTTATATTGTTGTTTAATTTAACAGCAATGTCGCAGATAGGAATTCAAACTGATACTCCTGATGCTTCTTCTGTATTAGACATTGTTTCAAGTGATAAAGGAGTATTAATTCCGCGTGTTTCATTAAGTTCTGATTTGAGCAGTCCATCTCCTGTTACTTCTCCGGCAACAGGATTGCTGGTTTACAATTCCGGTTCTAACCAGGAGGAAGGATTTTATTTTTGGAATGGAATACAATGGAGACATTTAAAACCTGAAGAAGATTCAGACGTTGAAGGACCAGCCTCATCTACTGATAATGCAGTTGCACGTTTCGATGGTACAGCAGGAAATAAAATTCAAAATTCAGGAGTAATTTTAGATGATAGTGATAATGTTACCGGAGTTAATAAAATAACTACCGCAGCTTTTACAATGCCAACAAATGCAGGTGCAGATTATGTACTTGTTTCCGATGCTTCCGGAAATGGAACTTGGCAGGAAGCACTTCCCCTGGATGTGAAAGAAGGAGATGTTTTAGTTGTAGATAATGTTAACTCTCTAAATTTTACAGGAGATGTAAGCGTTACTGACGATGGAAACAACCAATCTACTATTACCGTTACATCTCCTCAAATAGATGAAGAAATTATTCAATGTTCTTCTACTTCTTCACAAAATGTTAATGATTTAGTTACAGCAGTGAGTATTCCCTGGGATGTGGAAGACTTTAAGGATGCTGTTTCATTTATACATTCAAATACATCTAATCCAAGCAGACTATATGTTGTTGACGATGGGATTTATGAATTGAATTATATGTTCAGTATTGTTAATGATGACAATCAACGTAAAACCATAAGATCCAGGTTGAGAAAAAATGGAACCACTTATGTTAATGGTAGTGCGTGTTACTCTTTTACATATTCAAAATTCGATGATAATTCTACACATGTAAGTAGTTCGTTTTTGGTAGAACTAAATGCCGGAGATTATGTTGAAGTTATGGTCAACGGTCAAACTAATTCGGGTCCCGTTTATATGCTTCCGGAAGAAAATTTAATATTTATGAGAATATTGAGAACCTGGTAAAATTATTAAACTATTGAAATACAGTTTTATGTTGCTGTTTATATTTGTTGCAAATACAAATGTAAATGCTCAGTTTATTATTAAGCCGGGTAGCAGTGTTTGTATTGCAAATAGTGGAGAACTTTATATAAATACGAATTTAACTTTATATTCCAATTCAAGTGGTTCGGGGCATCTGGCTGATCGAACATCAGGCGGCAGCCTCACTGTAACCTCTAATATTCTTGTTGAAAGATATATTTCCTCATCGGGCTGGCATAATGTGGGTTCTCCCGTATCCTCCTCAGGAAGTAGTTTATTCTCAGGAACAGATATGATATTTTATTATGATGAAACCAAGGTTCAAAACGATTGGAATTTTGGCTGGGTTTGGTATCCATCAGGCAATTTTACAAATTTTAAAGCCTATGATATTTACCTTGATGCCGGAGGACAAACAATAAATTATACAACTTCAAATTCATCAGGACTTAATACAGGTTCTTTTTCAATAAACATAACTAATACTGATGTGCCTAATGGAGAAACCGAAAATCATAAGGGATGGAATTTAATAGCAAACCCATATCCCTCTCCAGTTGACTGGTTAACAGAATCGGGTTGGGACAAAAGTGACATTAATGATGCCAAATATATCTGGAATCCCCAAGCTTCCAACTATACAATATTCCTTGGGGGAAGCGATCCGGTTGGGATAAATGGCGGAACAAGATATATTCCGTCAAACCAGGGATTTTGGGTGCAGGCAACCACAAACGGTACATTCTCAATTAATAATGCATGCAGGAAAGGAATAATGAGTTCCACCCCTGATTACTATAAAAATCAGGAGATCACATATCCTTTAATTAGTTTGATTGCAACCATAGATACTCTCACTGATGAAACCGTTATCAGATTTTTACGTAATACTACAAACGATTATGATTTAAATGCCGATGCAGTTAAATTATTTAGTCAGGGTGATAATGTTCCTCAGATTTATACTGAACATAATAAAACCAATTTTGCAATAAATTCGGTCCCCAACTTGAAGGAAAATATGGTATTTCCTTTGAATTTTAACTGTAAATCATCGGCTAGTTGTAGTTTAAAATTGAGTAATTTGAGTTATCTGAATGATATTGATGATGTATATTTGTATGACAATCTCAAAAAGGAAATGATCGACATAAAACAAAAGGGAATATATTACTTTGATCATCAAATCAATAATAATCCGTCGCGATTTTTATTGATAGTTAATCCCACACAGGAGAAGTTGAAAGAAATTTCAACCGATAGTTATTACGATATTTATTCAGTTGGGAACAGAGTCTTTGTAAATCAGTTAACAACTGAAATTGAGAAAGGACAAGTTTTAATATCAAATATTATGGGTCAACGAATTGATAAGTTTAATTACAATACCAATAAATTCAGTTTTACTATTGAAAGTTCACCTGGAATTTATATCGTAAGTATTATTACAACAAAAGGAAAAGAAAGCAAAAAATTATATATCAAATAATAAGTTCAAATTATAATAATTAAAAATTTACAAATGAAAACAATCAAAAAAATCTCTTGGGCATTAGTGATTTTTCTAGGCTCAAGCCTTGTGTTAAACGCACAGGAATTGGAAGTAACACCAGCAACATTAATGTTTAATGCAAATGCAGGTTCATCTCAAACAAAACAAATTTATGTAAGAAACAAGGCAACAACTGAGCAATCATTTATTTTTAATCTTGCCGACTGGTTGTCGGATGAAGAGGGTGAAGTTAAGTATTTTGCGCTGGGAACCACCGGAAGATCTTGTTCCGAATGGATAACAGTATCACCTGCTCTTGTAACATTACAACCAAACGAAGCAGTAAGAGTGAATGTTACCATGCTGGTTCCGGAAGACAATCCTTCTACAAAATGGTCTGTACTATTTGTTGAGTCGGCAACAGAAAAAACAGGAGCAAAAGCAATCGACAAAACGGTTAATATGGGTTTGAACATTTCGGCACGTATTGCAGTTCCCATATACCAATCACCAGATGGAAATACTCTTTATAAAGGAAGTTTAGAAGGCCTGGATAACATAAAAAATCCGGAAGGCAAAAATGAATTTATTACGAATGCAATAAATCTTGGAGATAAAATTCTTAATTGTAAAGTGTTTTTTACATTCTCAAATTTGGAAACTGCCGAAGAATATACTTCAAATCCAATTGAATTTTCATTGCTTCCCGAGTCGAACAAAAAAGTAAATTATACTCTTGAAGAATCATTACCAAAAGGAAAATATTCTGTAGCAGCTATTTTAGATTATGGGTTTAATGAAGAACTTGAAGGAATTCAAACAGAGATAGAAATTAAATAAAACCAATAACAATTTTCATCATCAAAAAAATACGTTAATAGATGAAAATCTATAAGAAATATTTCTTTGTTCTCTTTTTGCTTTTAGCATTTGGTAGCCTGGCAATTTCACAAACTTCGGTTTATGTGGATACAACATATTTTTATGCGGCGGAAAAAAATATTAAATCGCAAATTGAATATGAGGTAATAAACGGGGATACCATTAAAAACGGTAATGCACTTTTTTATTACATAAATGGTAATTTAATGCAAACCGGAAATTATCTTAAGGGTGAGATGTCGGGAAAATGGACAACTTATTATCCTGATGGTATAAAAAAAAGGGAGTCGTTTTATATTGATGGACTGAAAAATGGAAAAGTAATAAGTTATCATCC
>PKTA01000178.1 GCA_002869365.1 Marinilabiliales bacterium
ATAAATACAATTAGTCCGATTACTGCCGAAATAATTGCCGAAATCAATACTGCACCGGCTGCCATATCTTTAACCAATCCGGCTTTTTTATTATAATCAGGCGATGCTAGATCTGTTAATGCTTCTATTGCAGAATTAAATATTTCGGCAGAAATAACAAAGCCAATGCATAAAACAACGGCGAACCATTCGTAACTATTAATTTGAAAATAAAACCCAAAAACAATAACTAATATGCTTGCAGTCAGATGAATCCAAAGGTTATGCTGGGATTTAAGAGCATAAACAATACCCTTAAAAGCATAAGTGAAACTTTGAAGCCTCCTTTTAATTGAGAACTTATTATTTTCTGATTTTTTTGTCATCAAACTAATAAATGATTCTGATGTAAAATTAAGAATTATATCGAATCATTTTCTTTATTTTTACCCTATGATTTATACTCTTGGAGAATCGTTAATGGACTTGATATTCGAGTCTGATTCGAAAATAATTGCAAAGTCTGGCGGGTCTATGTTAAATTTATCAGTTTCACTAGGCAGATGTGGGTTGAAAGTAAGCCTTGTCTCCGAGTTGGGAGATGATATTGTTGGTGATAAAATTGTAAACTTCCTCAGGGAAAATAAGGTGGATACAAAATATATTAATCGCTATGTCCATAATAAATCGCCATTGGCATTAGCAGTTTTAGATGAGGATAGTATACCAACTTATTCCTTTTACAAACCTTATCCTGAGAAAAGAGTGCTGAAAACTCCTGCATCGATTAAAAAGGATGATATTTTAGTTTTTGGTTCGTTTTATTCTTTGGAGGAAAGTATTCACAATTATATCAAGGGTTTAACTGAAATGGCAAACTCATCCAAAGCCATAGTAATTTATGATCCTAATATTAGAATGGCACATAAGATAGATTCAGAACAAACAAAGAAATATTTGATTGAAAATTTAGCTGCAGCAGATATTATCAAGGGCTCAAACGAGGACTTCTGCAATATTTTTGGCAATGGGGATGATAATTATTTTGTTAGTGAATTACGAAAAATAAATCCTGAAGCAATAATATTTATAACCAGAGGAAGTGAGGGGGCCAGAGTATTTAGTAAAGATCAGAATTGTTACATTAGTGCAGATTCAGTTAAGTTAAAAAGTACAATTGGAGCGGGAGATAACTTTACTGCAGGCATTGTTTATTCGATTAAAAAGCAAAATATTGCTAAAAATGATTTGGCTCATCTGGACAGTAATGCTTTGATGAAAATGTTAGAATATGGAAAAGGATTTTCCTCAAATGTTTGTACTTCTTATGAAAATTATATCAGTAAGGAATTTGCTAATTCTTTAATACAGAATTAAATCAGACTTTTATAAATATTCAAATTCTCCTCATCGAAACAAACAAAATATATTAATTCGGGTTTGTTTTCTTTAATGATAAAATCCCTTACAGTTTCTATGGCAATTTTAGCTGCTCTTTCTTTTGGAAATCCGTAAATTCCTGTACTTATATTTGAAAAAGCAATTGATTTCAGATTATTTTCCTTTGCCAGTTTCAAACTTTCATAATAACATGATCTTAATAAATCATCTTCATTCTGATTTCCTCCCCTCCATACAGGACCTACAGCATGAATAACAAACTTAGAAGGAAGATTATAAGCTTTAGTAATTTTTGCCTTACCTGTTTCACATCCGTTTAGTGTTTTGCATTCTTCT
The DNA here is from genome assembly GCA_002869365.1 of Marinilabiliales bacterium. Taxonomy (GTDB): domain Bacteria; phylum Bacteroidota; class Bacteroidia; order Bacteroidales; family F082; genus BM524. The sequence goes on from PKTA01000178.1 coordinate 1,717, forward strand.
AAAAGTTGAGGCCCGGCAGCCCTATGAATAGCCCCGTCAACTCCACCTCCTCCAGCAAGTTTGGAATTTGCAGCATTAACAATGGCATCAACCTCAAGCTTGGTAATATCTGCTTTTATTATCTCTATTTTGTTGTCATTCAAAACAATACAATTTTATTACTGCTTTCTATTAACTATTAATTGTCCTGTTTGGTATCCTACAACTTCAATTTCTGTTTCTTTATCTATGAAGCCTACAATAGCCGTGGCATCATACATATTATCATCAATAATTACTTTTCCTGAAGGTCGTAAACTGCTTTTTGATATGCCAGTTTTACCAATCATACTCTTATACACAGCATCAGAAGAAGTATAACCTTCAACAGGATTTAGTGTTTTTGCTAGTGATAAATTTCCAAAGGAGTTAGTGGCAAAGAGTTTCTTGCTCAACCAAATGGATAGTATCACAGAGGCAGTTAATGCTATAATAACTGTCATCAATGCTTTAATAAGATTAGAAGGATCGTAATCGAATATGCCATCTCCCATATTTTCTACCATACTCAAACTCAAGCCGGTTACCATCAGTAAGGCACCTAAAGTTCCTGCCACACCAAAACCTGGTATGGCGAATATTTCCACCGCAAGCAGAGCCAATCCAAATACGAAAATTAATATTTCCCAGTGATTTGCCAGGCCTTCAAGGTAAAGTGGAGCGAAGTATAATAATGCTGCTATCGCCGATGCTGCAATAGGAAAACCAATGCCTGGTGTTTGAAGTTCGAAATATATTCCTCCAATAATTATCATTATCAACACGCCACTGAACATTGGGTTAATTAGGAAGCCAATTATTTTGTCAGTTGCTGACAATTGATGTCTGTTAATTTTATAATTTTTAATGCCACTTTTTTCTAGTGCATCTTCAATACTTTTTGCTTCGTTCTCACAAAATTTATATTTAATGGCTTCTGATGTTGTAAATGTTAAAACCTGACCTGAATCGCTAATACCAGGCACATAAACCTTAGGATCAACCATGGCTTGGGCAATTTTTGGATCTCTGCCACTGGCTTCGGCAGTTGCCCTCATCATCGAGCGCATATACGATTGGTATTTATCGGGCATCTGCTCTCCCTGCTGATTTACAACAGTAGCAGCACCAATGCTGGCTCCTTCTGCCATATAAATTGAGTCGCAGGCCAGCGAAATTAATGCTCCGGCAGAAGCCGCATTTTTATCAATAAAAACATAAATCGGAATTTTCGAATTAAGTATTTTTGTGCGTATTGAATCGGCGGCATCCAACATCCCACCGTAGGTGTTCATATGAATAATTATTAAATCGTAACCATCTTTTTCAGCTGATTCAATGGCCTTTTTTGTTGTACGCCAAACAGGAGGCGCAATCATTTCCTTAATGTCAAAAGAGAAAACTTTTGTAACAGTACTGTCATTACTTGCACTTAAAGTGCTGGCAAGGATCATTATAACTGCTATTAAACCTATTTTACTCAGGATTCTATTCATTTTTCATCTTTTTAATTTTTTGAATATTACGATATCGTTTTCTTGCTGCCTGCCTTCGCCAATATTTACCCCAAACAATATTAGTCCATAATCTTTCATGCAAATAGTACAGAATGAGTTTGGCTATAATATCAACGCCTGTAATTAATGATACTGCCCCAACTATGTCTTTAAATGCTGTTTGTGTAGCCTGGGTGAAAATGGTAAAACTAATAATAAATGTTGCCCCCGAGGCTACAAGCCTCCAACTCAATGCTTTTAGGATGCTTCTTGTGGGGCTGTCTTTATCAATATGTTTGTAATTTTTCCTATCTGACATTGCAATAAATTATATTTACAATATTAATAAAAATGCCTCTACTATTGGATTATTTTATTAATAAAAATCTATAATTACTTTCCTATTTTTTATTGAAATAGAAGTTTAGTTTTTTGGCAAAATCATCATGAGTTAGTTTGTTCGAGGCTATAATTTGCTTGCCGAAAAGGTAATTTTCTGTCAAGTTAAAATCGGTGACCATTCCTCCAGCTTGTTTAACAATAAATGCCCCTGCAGCAACATCCCATGGATTTAATCCATATTCATAAAACACTTCAAATCTGCCTGCTGCCACATATGCAAGATCAAGTGCTGCCGAACCAAGTCTTCTAACACCACGACTGTTTTGCATTAAATCCTTAAATAATTCCAAATATTGATCTAAAAGAGCATAATCGTAATAAGGAAAGCCTGTGGCTATAAGCGAGTTGTTTAAGTTTGATTGCTTAGTAACTTTAATTTCTCTTTTATTCAGAAAAGCTGCTGCTCCTTTCCATGAATAAAAACATTCACCGCTGCTAACCTCATAAACAATTCCAATAATTGTTTCATTACCATCATTTAATGCAATTGAAATTGAATAGAATGGCACTGAATGTATGAAGTTTGTTGTACCGTCTAAAGGGTCTACTATCCAGTTAAACCTGTCTGCTTTTTTTAATGTTGGATCCTCTTCTGCGATAAATCCTGCTTCAGGTAGAATTTTTGATAATTCACTAACTATTATCTTTTCTGCCTGCTTATCAACATATGTAACAAGATTATGTAAGCCCTTCTCTTCCACATCTTTATCTTCAAATTTTAATGATTCGCTCTTAATAAATTTACCAACTGCTTTTGTTAAGTTAATTATTTGATTTGTAGTAGTTTGTAGTTTCATACATTTGTTTTTTTGCGATTCATAAGGAGGAAGGTGAATAGCGAAAGTCCTGCAATGAATATCAATGTGGAAATTACTTCTGCTTGTGTTACCTTCATACCCAAAAAATTAAAAATATTATTAACTCTTATGTGCTCAATTAAAAATCTTTCAACTCCATTAAACATTAAATAGATGGCAAAGAGCAAGCCCGGTATTTTAATTCTTTTTCTTATTGTCCACAGAATGATAAAAATAATAACTGCCATAAATGTTTCATAAATGGGAGTTGGAAATACTGGTTCAGCAAGTGCCATGCAATGAGGGCCAATACAACCGGGAATAGGAATGCCTTCATTAATTATATTATGAGGATAATTATAAGCCCATAGCCAATCGGGTAAAAAGTTTAGCCAATCGGGCTTTGATAAAGTGTTTACTATTCCCCAGTCACCATCACCTGCTGTATGGCAACCCAAACGACCTATACCATAAGCAATTATTAAGGCAGGAGCGACAATGTCGGCCAGATGTTTCCAGTTAATACCTTTTTTTCCTGAATAAATAACTAATGCTACACCAGCAACTATTAATCCTCCATAAAAAGTAAGCCCTGCAAACGACACTAAGGATTCCATTGGATCGGCCAAAAACTGATCCCAATTTTCAAACCAATGGAATATTTTAGCACCAATAATCCCAAATATCACAGCTACAAAAACTATTGGCCATGTATGGTCCTGGGCATGAATAATTACCTCAACCTTTTCAGGTTTTTCCTTGTTTTTATAGTTTTTTGTATAGAAAAGATAAGCAGCATAAATAATACCTAAACTTAATCCTCCCCATAAATTTCCCTTTAAGGAAATTAAAAATTCTTGTGGGTTGTTGGCAAAATACTGATAATCGGTGAAGGCATAAATTCCTTTAAAGCCAATTATAAAGGCGATAACAAAACTTATAATTAAATCAGTAATTGACAGGCGTTTAGATTTCCAAATATTTTTTGTCTGGGCTTTTATTAAACCTTCTTCTTCCTTACGCTTAAGTTCATAAAAGAGAATAATTGCAGCGACTAAAAATGCCAATGCAAGAAAAAATCCGTATGATTGTATTGGCATATTAATGTTGGTGCCAAACAAATCATTAATAAGGTCGCTTAGTTTTGGATACACTTTTTAAAAAATTAGTTTTTAAAATTATTTATTTGGTTTCATTAGCAATTTCACTTTTATCAAAACGGCCTCTGGAGGATAAAAATTGTTGCAATAAAATTCCTGCAATTATAAATACAAGTCCAACAATAGTAGAGAGATGTATTTCCTCTCCTACGGTGAGGTTTATCCAAAATAAAGCCACAAAAGGTGATAAGTAAACAAGGTTACTTACTTTAGCAGTATTCGATGAAAGTTTAAGAGCGTTCAACCAGATTACAAAAGTAATACTTAATTCAAACAAGCCAATGTATGCCGAGCCAGCAATACTTTGCCATGAAGGAGGACTTATCTTAACGCCAGTAATTATCAGATATAAGGCAACATAGAAAAAACCTATTAATAAGTTTAAAAATATCTTTTCTTCCGATTTTCTTTTTTTATCCTTGAGGTTTAGTATCCAGTAAATTGCCCAGAAAATAGAACTTAGAAGGGCAAGAAATATGCCCCACGGTTCATTAAATTCCATGTCGAGTGGTGCTCCATCTGTTCCTATAACAATTATGCCTATAAAACTTACGAAGAGTGCCACAAAACTATAAATTGGGATTTTTTGTTTTAATAAAGGAACAGAAAGTATAACTAAAACGATTGGCCATGTATAGTTTAAAATACCGGCTACCTGTGCCTCAAGAAGGCTATAAGCTTTTAGTAAAACTATATAATATAAAAATGGATTGAAAAACCCCATTATTGCTGACTTTTTTATATTCCTTAGCGTAAATTGCTTCTTTAAATTTATATTTTTGCTACTCAGCAGAATTATTGTTAATGCCATAATTCCAAATATCGCCGACCAGAAAAGTAATTGATCGAACTCAATAAATCGTAAACTTATTTTAAATGCAGAACTCATGGTAGACCAGAAAAGGATGGCAACCAAGGCAAGTAGATATGCTTTTTTTTGATTTTGCATATTAAGTTTTCTTCTTTATTATTAAGAATTATTCGATAAAATTTACTTCAATTACTTTACTAATGTACTGCCCATGGCGGCAATGCTCCAAAACTTAAATCAAATACTTCCATGCCCCAAAAGTAAGTGAAAAGAGTAATAATTATAGCCCCTATTATGTTTAATATAAATCCGTTTTTCGCCATTTGCATTACCGTAATACGGTTAGAACCAAAAACAATTGCATTGGGAGGTGTAGCAACAGGCAACATAAAAGCCATTGAAGCACTAATAGTGGCCGGTAACATGAATAATAATGGATTAACATTTACACTAACAGATAATCCGGCTAAAACTGGCAGAAGCATTTCTGTAGTTGCTGTATTGGATGTGAGTTCCGTTAAAAATGTCATGCCAAAACAAATAGTAAAAATTATCAGTATGGGAGGCATTCCGGCCAGTCCACTAAGTTGCTCACCAAACCAAAGTGATAAGCCCGATTCTTTAAATCCTGTGGCCAGAGCAAAACCTCCACCAAAAAGAAGGACTATATTCCATGGAAGTTTAACGGCTGTGGGCCAGTCCATTATCTTTGTTTTTCCTTTTTTAGATGGGATCAGAAACAGAATTATGGCCATCCCAATTGCAACAGTACCATCATTAATAAAAGATGGATTTCCAAGAAGACTACTCCAACCTGTAATTGAGACATTGCCTATACTTAAATCTGATCTGAATAACCATAGTATTGCCAATAAAACGAAATCGATAAAAACTACTTTTTCTTCCCAGCCTGCAGGCCCAAGTTTTTTATATTCTTGTTTAAAGCTAATTCCTTTTTGTAAGTCTTTCCATGATGTTTTTGGTTTGAAAATGAGATATAAATATATCCAAACTACAGCGAAAACGGTAATACTAATAGGTAAAGCAAACATGAACCATGTTGAGAAACTTATTTCGGGTGCATTTGGAAACATTATTTGAAATATCCTTGCAAAAGAAAGATTGGGCGGGGTTCCTACCAATGTAGCTATTCCTCCAATAGACGCACTATAGGCTATTCCAAGCAATAAACCAACCGAGTATTTTTTTAATTCTTTTTTTGGAACAAATTCTTCAAGTTTCTGAATAATTGAAAGTAATATTGGGACCATCATCATTGCTGTTGCAGTGTTGGAAATCCACATCGACAGAAATGCAGTTGCTGTCATGAATCCCAGAAGTATTCGTGCCGGACTGGTACCTGTTAGTAGCAGAATTTTTAGTGCAATACGTTTGTGCAAGTTCCATCTTTGCATTGCCAATGCCACCAAAAAGCCACCTATAAAAAGGAAAATTACATGATTAAAATATGTGGCAGAAACACTTTTTCCGTTCATTATCCCAAAAAGAGGAAATAAAACCACCGGCAGCAATGCTGTAATTGCCAAAGGAACAATTTCGGTAACCCACCAAATTGCCATTATTATTGCAATTGCAAGAGTGTAAGTTACCTGAGGATTGTCTGGTTCAAGGTCTGTAAATAATATTAAAAATAAGAAAAGAGCAGGAGCAATTATAAACCCAAAAATTTGATTTAGCCCCAATTTGCTACTAATTAATTTTCGCATGGATTAATCATAATATGTTTAAACTGCAAGTTAATAATAATTAAGCAAACTGGTAAAAGAAATTTCCTTCAAAAATAATTTTAAATGAATATTTTTAGCAAGATTTAAAGCTACAGCAAATAATTGTCATAAATCATTATTTGAATGCTATAATTTCTTATATTTGTTGTTTTTCCGTAAATTATAAAAGTATCTGATTATGAGAAAGTTAGCGGTTGTAGCCTTTGGAGGAAATGCTTTGTTAAAAGCAGGTCAGAAGGGAACTATTGAAGAGCAGGAAATTAATGCCTTAAGGGCAAGTGAAAACCTTCTTAAGCTTATACAAAATAAGTACAACCTGGTACTTACGCATGGAAATGGTCCACAGGTTGGAAATATTTTGTTGGCTAATTCTGCAGGTTTTAAAGAGCACGGAATTCCTGAAATGCCTTTGGATATAAGTGTTGCCTATTCCCAGGGATTTATTGGGTATTTGCTTGAGCAGCAATTGCGTAATGTATTGAGAAACAATGATATGGAAAGAGATGTGATATCCATAATCACGCAAGTTCTTGTAAATAAAGATGATCCTGCATTTAATAATCCAACGAAACCGGTTGGCCCATATTATTCTGCTGAAGAAGCCCAAAAGTTTATGGCTGATGGTAAGACCATATATAAAGAAGATAAAGCCCGTGGGGGATGGCGTAAAGTTGTTGCTTCTCCTGAACCATTGGTTATTTTTAATATGCGATCAATAGAAAAAATTGCCAACGATGGTAATATTGTAATTGCCGTTGGGGGGGGAGGTGTTCCTTGTTATTACAAAAAGGAAAATACTCTGCAAGGAATTGATGCTGTTATTGATAAGGATTTGGCTTCCGCTTTGCTTGCAACGCAAATTCACGCCAGTAAATTGTTTATTCTAACAGATGTACCAAAAGTTTGCTTAGATTTCAATACTCCTCAGGAGAAGACAATAGACAGAATGAGTATTGCTCAGGCAAAAAAATACTTAGCTCAGGGTCAGTTTGGAGCAGGTAGTATGGCACCAAAAATTCAAGCAGCTATTAACTTTGTTGTAAGAAGTGGTAATGATGCGATTATCACTGAAAGTTCTAAACTTGGAATTGATAACGGAGGTACTCGTATAACAATAGTATAAAGTACAAACTATTTAAGATATTTTTCGGGGATATAAAGACGAAGTACTATTCTGGTATTTCGTCTTTTTTATTTAGTTGAAATTTGCAACTCCTCCAATTCTATACCCGCTCTTTCCAATAGGTCGAGGCCTTCTGTTATCCTATATTTTCTGTCGAAAACAACTCTTTTTATTCCGGCCTGTATTATTAATTTGGCACATTCAATGCATGGTGAATCGGTTATATATAAAGTTGCCCCTTCACTACTATTATTGGATTTGGCTACTTTAGTAATTGCATTAGCCTCCGCGTGAAGAACATATGATTTTGTTATCCCCGCATCATCTTCGCAAATGTTTTCAAAACCTGAAGGCGTACCATTATAACCGTCTGAGATAATCATACGATCTTTAACTATGAGTGCACCAACTTGTCGTCTGATACAATATGAATTTTTAGCCCATACGTGAGCCATCTCCAAATAACTCTTGTCGAATTTTTTGTCTTTCATTTAATTTCTTTTATTTATGCGCCAAAATCTAAGCCCAGTTGATCTTTTAGTTTGACAATACCCGGGTAGTCTTTTGCTAATTCATCGAACTTCTCATTATCGAAATAGGCTTTTTTAACTTCATCTACTTCAGGAACTATTGCCTTTAATTTTATCTGATTATTTTTCAGTTCACGCTTTATAAATTCCAGTAAACTTGTTTGATGTAATAAATCCTTTGCCATAATATGATTATCAACCATATATTCAATGACAAAATCGTCGGTCAATTTGGGAGTGTACTTTGCTATGGCACTGGCAAAACTTGGAGATTTGGATTGATACCCCACAACAAATTCTTTCCAAACTTCCTCTAGCTTTTCCTGAGTAAATTCATTTTTAATTACCGGCTCATCTCCCTCTTCACTTTTGTTCTTTTCGTCTTTTAGGGCTTTTAAACTTTCAGTAATTGAAATCCGCCTAATTTTTCTTCCGGAATCATCCTTTGGCTTATTTTTTTTCTCCGATTCTTCAATTTTATCATCGCCAGTAATATCAGTTTGAACCTGCCCCGTTTCACTTTCCTTATTTGTATCATCAACTTTAACTTCTGATGATTCTTTAGCAGGAGGAGGAGTTTTAATTTCTTCCTTTATCTCAGGCTTTTTTGAGACTTCTTTTTCTTTTTTGTTTACCGGTTGAGGAGTTTTGTATTCAACTTTTCTCTCCAACGATTGATCTTTACTTTTTTGAGAAATATTAACTTTATCATCAAAACCACCAGCAGTATTCGATAACTTAGCCAACTGCATCAGGGCAATTTCAATATGTAGCCTTTTATTATTACTGGCCTTATAACTGAGGTCAGTTTTATTGCAGATATCAAGAGCATTTATCAAAAGGGCTGAATTACAATTATTAGCCTGATTTAAGTAATTTTCCTTTTGCTTGTCGCTGGCCAAAAGCAATTTTATTGTAGTTTCATTTTTAAGTACCAATAAGTTTCTCAGATGATTTCCCAGTCCAATAATAAAGTTTTGTCCATCGAAACCATTTTCGATAATTTCATCAAAAGTTAATAATAAATCTGGAATATTTGATTTAATTATGGCATCTGTAACGCTAAAAAAGTACTCATAATCGAGTATATTAAGATTTTCGATTACATTTTTATATGTAAGGTGATCGCCACTATAACTAACTATCTGATCGAACGTTGAAAGAGCATCACGGAGTGCTCCATCTGATTTCTGAGCGATAATATTCAGGGCTTCTATTTCGGCTTCAATATTCTCATTATTAGCAACATACGAAAGGTGCTGCGCAATATCTTCCACATTTATTCTTCTAAAATCAAAAATCTGACAACGTGAAAGTATTGTTGGCAATATTTTATGTTTTTCGGTAGTTGCAAGAATAAATTTCGCATAAGCTGGCGGTTCTTCAAGTGTTTTTAGAAATGCATTGAAGGCCGCTTGAGAAAGCATATGAACCTCATCTATTATATAAACTTTGTATTTTCCTATTTGTGGTGGTATACGAACCTGATCAACCAGATTCCTGATGTCGTCGACCGAATTGTTGGAAGCTGCATCTAATTCATGGATGTTGAAGGAGGCATTATTATTAAATGAAGTGCACGACTCACATTTGTCGCATGGTTCATAAGTTTCTGTCAGGTTCTCACAATTAATAGTTTTGGCCATAATTCTGGCACATGTTGTTTTTCCAACACCTCTTGGCCCTGTAAACAAAAAGGCTTGCGCCAGATGGTTGCTTTTTATTGCATTTAGCAAAGTGGTTGTAATAGCATTTTGACCAACAACCTGCTTAAAAGTTACAGGACGGTATTTGCGCGCAGATACTACAAAATTATCCATAAATATATTTGAAATTTAAACTTCAAAAATATAAAATAAAGTTGATGATTAGAATCTGATTCGGCTTTAGTTAGTTTTATTTCTTGTTATACTTGAAAAAATATATAATTTTGACATCTTATGGATGAGATACTGATTTATGCACCAAAACTTACAGCCAGAGTGAGATACGTATTTCGCTTGGTTTTTATTGAACTACTGCGTAAGAAGCCGGTGTTTACATCCAATGTTGATGAATTTCAGTCGAGTGACCTTCCGAAGATAATTTATGGAGATAAGCCAATTTCAGATGATATTTTCTTTAACTCATCAGGTTTATTATTTGAAAAAGGAATAAATGATGTAGAACTGGAACCTTTCGACTATGAGGGTATGCGGGTGATATTTCCGGTTTATAATAAATACTCGGTTTTGCCATTTGATGTTTTTGCTGCTATATTTTATTTTGTTTCAAGATATGAGGAATATCAACCATATAAAGTTGATATGCATGGTAGGTTTACAGCCCATTTATCAACTGCTTATAAACTAGGAATTCTGGAAAAACCTGTAGTAAATATATGGGCATTGAAAATAAAGGATATAATTCTTAATAAATATCCCGATTTAAAATTCACACAACTACAGTATAAATTTGTTCCTACATACGATATAGATTCCGCATATGCATATACTCAAAAAGGACTTATCAGGTCAATTGGCGGATTTATAGTTTCTCTAAAGCGTTTCGAATGGCAGGATATAGTTGACAGGATAAGGGTGTTGATAACAAGGCGTAAAGATCCGTTTGATACCTTCGATTTACAAATATCTTATCAAAAAAAATATGGCTTAAGGCCGATATATTTTATCCTCTTTGGTAGATATGGTCAATACAACAAAAATATTAATACGCGAAATAAATCGTTCAGGTTTTTAATTAAAATGCTCAGCGATTATGCTAGTATTGGAATTCATCCTTCCTATTATACAGTTGAAGACGATAGTTTGTTACCAACAGAAAAGAAGAATCTTGAAAATGCAATTAATAAGAGTATAGATTGTAGTCGTCAGCATTTTCTACGATTAAATCTGCCATCTACTTACAGGCAATTAATTAATAATGATATTACCGACGATTTTTCAATGGGATTTGCAGCCCAGCCAGGTTTTAGAGCCGGTATATGTAGTTCGTATAACTTCTATGATATCGATTTAGAGGCAGAAACAAATTTCAGAATTCATCCATTCGCTGTTATGGATGGAACGCTTAGAGATTATTTGGATATGACACCTGCCGATGCAATAAGCAAAATAAGTCAACTTATTGATGAAGTTAAAAAGGTTAACGGAACTTTTATTTCGCTATGGCATAACGAATCGTTAAGCGATACAAAAAGATGGACTGGCTGGCTTCACGTTTATGAGCAATTGCTCAGAAAAGCAATTGATTAATATATGATTACGCATTTAATATCAAGCCAAATTGACCATGAAAAATGGGATGAGTGCATTAACAACTCCTTTAACGGAAACGCATATGCTCTATCATGGTTTCTTAATTTTGCACATCCCGAATGGGAAGCCCTGATAGAAAATGATTATGAAACAGTAATGCCCTTGCCTGTTAGCAGGAAATATGGGATGAGTTATGTATTACAACCCTATTTTATTCAGCAATTGGGAGTTTTTTCAAAAACTAAACTTTATCCTGATAAAATCAGGGAATTTTTGGATGCTATTCCTCCGAAAGTAAAATACCTGGATATTAACCTGAATATTCATAACAAAATTGATGGTCTTAACTTAAGCCCTACAAAAAACAGAAATTATATGTTGGATTTGGTTCTGGATTATGAAAGTCTTAAATCAAATTATAATGAAAATACCAAAAGAAACCTGGGCAAAGCTCTGAAGAATGGACTTCAGTTGCTTAAAAATATTAAACCTGCGGAACTTATCAACTTATTCAGGGAAAACAAAGGAAGTGATTTAAACACGTTTGCCGATAATGATTATAAGACCCTCGAGCGTATTATTTATATGTCGATGCATAAGGGTGTAGGGTTTGTTTATGGTGTTTATGATAAGGAAAATCAATTGTGTGCAGCAGCATTTTTTTTAAGGCATCGTAACAATTTAATCTTCTTATTTTCGGGCAGTAATGAACGTGCACGACAAAACAGGGCTATGTTTTTCCTTATCGACTCGATTATTAAAAATAATTCACCTAGTCCGAAAACTCTTGATTTTGAGGGCTCAAACGATGATAATTTAGCAAGATTCTATAAAGGTTTTGGTGCAAAAGAAGTTTTGTATGACAGACTGAAAATTAACAGGGCGGTTTTTCCATTAAAGAATTTGATTAATATTTATTTGGGCAGTAAATAATAATTTATCTAAAAATCTCCGTCTTCTTTAAAAATATCAATATCAATCGATTCTATATGAGTTTCTTCAAGAAAATATTTTACTCTTTTGTGCATTTGTAAATTATCATTTAAAAATACTGCTTCGGGTTTTACTTTGTCTGATTTTTCATCAATTATGGTTATTATTTTTTCATAATGTTCTTCGGCAACTAAATCAATGTCTTCGTCGATCATATTTTTACTTATTTTGGGTAATGTATGGTTTACCACAATTCCATAAGTATCCTTCACTTTACTTAACATCTCCTGCGTCCATTCCTGATATGGACTCTCTGTGCAATTAACTAACATAACACACTTTTTTAGTAAAACAAACGCACTAATTTTATAATAATGCGTGTAAATATAAGTGGATTTTTTCTAAATATAAAATGAAGTTATAAACACTTTCATCTTATTGTTCAATGTATATTTCTATCTGACTAAGAGGGCTTTTTATAACCATTATAAATTTTGTTAATAAGATATTATATGCGATTGATTTTATACTTTTGCTCTTTGTTTAATTATTAACGATAAAAAAACTAAAATAATGAATAAATATCAGGATAAAGCCACAATATTGGCTGAACTTGGATTGAGCGAACTTAACGCTGGTGTTTCAACCGGACAAGAATGGTTTGATACTGAAGGAGCAGTTACTGCTTCCATATCCCCCATTGATGGAGAAGAGATTGCCAAGGTTAAAAATGCTACCCTTGAAGACTATGAAATGGTGATAAAGAAAGCCCAGTCTGCTTTCAAGGAATGGCGTTTAGTACCTGCTCCTGTAAGAGGAGAAATTGTACGTCAAATAGGATTGGCTTTGCGTGATAAGAAAGAAGCTTTGGGAGCTTTAGTGACCCTCGAAATGGGAAAAATCTATCAGGAAGGTCTTGGGGAAGTACAGGAGATGATCGATATTTGCGACTTTGCTGTAGGACAGTCACGTCTTATTAATGGTGTAAACCTGCAGTCGGAAAGACCTGAACACCGTCTTTCTGAGCAATATCATCACTTAGGAATTGTTGGGATTGTTACTTCCTACAATTTTCCTGTTGCTGTATGGGCATGGAATACTGCCCTTGCTGCAATAGCCGGTGATGTGGTTGTTTGGAAACCTTCGTCAAAAACACCTATAACAGCTTTGGCAACACAAAAGATTATTAAAGATGTATTAATTGCAAACAATGTTCCTGAAGGCGTGTTTAACTTAGTAGTTGCAAAATCATCAGTGATGGGCGATAACTTCCTGGCCGACAATAGAATACCTCTTTTATCGGTAACAGGATCTACTGCTGTTGGAAAACGTGTTGGCGGAATTGTTGGAAAACGTTTAGGTAAAACTATTTTGGAATTAGGCGGAAACAATGCCGTAATTATTTCTCCTAAAGCCGATATACAAATGGCTATTATGTCTACTGTTTTCGGTACTGTTGGTACTGCAGGTCAAAGATGCACATCCACAAGAAGAGTTATTATACATGAAGATATTTTTGATGAGGTAAGAGATAAATTTGTTTCAGCTTACAAAAAGATAGTTCCAAAAATTGGCAATCCTTTAAATGAAGAATATTTGGTTGGACCATTAATTGATAATGGCTCGGTTGAATTGTTTAAAAATGCTGTTGTAAGCGTTGAAAAAGAAGGTGGAAAAGTTTTATTTGGTGGTCACGTTCTTGAAGGAGAAGGTTTTGAATCAGGTAATTATGTAGTGCCTTGTATAGCAGAAGCTGAGAATCACTTCGAAATTGTGCAGGAAGAAACATTTGCACCTATTGTTTATCTGATAAAATATAAAGGGGATATCACAAATGCTATCGATATTCAAAACAATGTTCCTCAAGGACTTTCCTCAGCTTGTTTTACTCTCGATATGAGAGAAGCCGAAACCTTTTTATCACTCGCCGGTTCCGATTGCGGTATTGCAAATGTGAACCTTGGTACTTCAGGTGCTGAAATTGGTGGCGCCTTCGGTGGTGAAAAAGATACAGGTGGAGGACGTGAGTCTGGTTCAGATGCGTGGAAAATTTATATGCGCCGACAAACAAATACTGTAAATTATGGAGCAGAACTTCCTTTAGCACAAGGTATAAAGTTCGATATTTAATTTATTATTATAAATAAAATTGTTCACGGAGTTTTTTAACATCAAATTTAACTTCGTGAACAATTTTTCTTTTAAAAACCTTCACATTGCACAATTGTAAAAAGGCATACTTTTGTAATAATTTAAAACTATGAAGCACTTAATCTTAATAGCACTTATTGCAGTTATTACACTTTTTTCCTGTAATAACCAGAATTCCAAAGTAGAAAACTCAAAAAGTAAAATTGAAATAACTCAGGATAGTTTAAGAAACAATAATTCAGGTCTTGATAGTATAACAAAGTATAATATAAATATGGATATGACTTTGAGTGAAGTATCAAAAAAGAACTCCATTAACTTGAATTATCTTAAATCTGAACTAGGAATACCTGCCAGTTTAAAGCACGACTATCAGTTAAAAACCATAAGTAAAAATTTCAAATTTGAGATTAAAGATATTGAAAGAATAATAAAGCAATATCATAATGATAGAATTGAAAGGATAAAAAATAATGTTTCAAAATCATCAAAATAAACTAAGTACTATGAAAAGGGTAATTTCAATTATTATTGCTTTGGTAACGATAATAAGTATCGATACCTTCGCTCAGGAAGATGTAAAAAAAGAAGAAAAGGGCTATGTATTTACTGATGTAATTTCTATACCCCATACAACTGTGCGTAACCAATTTCGCTCAGGAACATGCTGGAGTTTTTCAGGACTAGCATTTATTGAGGCTGAACTTTTAAGAGAAACAGGAAAAAAATATGATCTTTCTGAAATGTTTTGTGTTAACCATACATATTCTGAAAAGGCAGAAAAATATGTACGTACTGGAGGGAATTTAAATTTTGGTTCAGGAGCAGAATTTACTGATGTTTTTAATGTAATTAAGAATTATGGAATAGTTCCTGAAGAAGTTTATTCAGGACTGGAATACGGAACCGAATTGCATACGCATGGTGAACTTGACGAACTTTTAAAATCATATGTAGATGCTATTATTAAAAATAGAAATAAGAAACTTACTCCCGTATGGCATGAAGGATTTGACAAGGTTTTAGATACATATCTGGGTGATCTCCCTGAAACATTTACTTATGAGGGAGTAGAGTACTCTCCTGCTTCATTTCGTGATATGTTAGGAATTAATGTAGACGATTACATGGAATTTACATCATATACACATCATCCTTTTTATGAGGCATTTGCAATAGCAATCCCCGACAATTGGTTGTGGGCACGATGGATGAATATTCCAATGGATGAAATGATGGATATTATTGATAACTCACTTGAAAAAGGCTATACTGTTGCCTGGGGTGCTGATGTGTCTGACAAAGGTTTCTCATGGAAAAATGGAGTTGCTGTGATTCCTGATATGGAAAAATCTGACTTGGAAGGAACTGAAAAAGAAAAGTGGGAAACGCTAACAAACAAGGAAAAGGCAAAAGCAGCCTTTAGTTTTGATGGTCCTGCAAAAGAAAAGACAATTACTCAGGAGATGCGACAGCAAGCATATGATAATTACACTGTTACAGATGATCATGGTATGTTAATAGTTGGTGCAGCCACAGATCAATTAGGTAATAAGTACTACAAAATTAAAAATTCATGGGGCACTGAAGGCCATGTTTATAATGGGTATTTTTACGCTTCAGAATCATATGTTAAATTGCAAACTATTGGTATAGCAGTTAATAAAAAAGTTATCCCAAAAGAAATAATGAAAAAAATTAAATAGTTTCTCATTTCACATTTTTAAAAAAAGCACCAAAATCATACAGTTTTTGGTGCTTTTTTAATTATTACTTATTTTGTTCATCATTCGTAAGTGTAAAATAGTTAATAATATGTAGTTCTCTCTGTTAGAATTAGTTATTTTTACAAAAAATCGCTGTAATAACTAATATGAAGAAAACTGCTATAATTGTTGATGACGAAATTGCTGGTCTTGAGCATTTAAGTCGTTTACTTAACACTTGTGCTGATGTTCAACTTTTAGCATCTACCACCATACCTGAAGAGGCAATTGAACTTATTACCAAAAACAAACCTGATATTTTATTTCTGGATATTGAAATGCCACGAATTAGTGGATTTGAAGTATTAGAAATTACCAGAAACCAGGGACTTATACCGTACGTTGTTTTTACAACAGCCTATAGTCAATATGCTATAAAAGCAATAAAGGAGAATGCCTTCGATTATTTATTAAAACCAATAGATATTGAAGAACTCAGAATTACTCTTGATAGAATTGATGAGGTAGTCAATACGCCAAATTTATACCCAAACAATCTCACAAGAATATTGAGTCGTCGTGAATTACAGATCCTTGAGTTAATAGTAGAGGGTAAAACTAGTAAGGAAATAGGAGAGGAGTTGTTTATATCGAAAGTAACTGTAGATACACACAGAAGAAATATACTTGAAAAGACAAAAGCGAAAAGTACTGCTGATTTGATTGCAACTATTTTGTTGAAATAGTTATTATTATAAAATTTATTAACCAAAATAAGAATGGATTATGTCGTTAAAAATAATTGTTATTGATGATGATTTTTTTGAAAGATCAAGATTAGTTAAGTTATTGTCTTATTGCGATTCCAAAAAATATAAATTATATGAAAGTGAGCCTGATGATGCCCTTAAATTAATAGAAAATGTACGACCCGATATTATTTTTATAGAAATTATTATGAAAAATTATTCGGGTTTCAAGATTATAAAGTCAGTATTTAAGATAGGCTTGCAATCTAGTGTAATTTATGTTCATAATTCTGATAAATACGCAATAGAATCCATTAGAAATAATGCTTTTGACTATTTAGTTAAACCAGTTAATATCGATGAGTTAAAAAAATGTTTAAAAAGATTTTTAAACCATAATTACTCAATCGACAATGGTGATGTGCTTGATATAAGCAATTTGTCTAACAGAGAAATCGAAGTACTTAAACAATTAATTAATGGTTTAAGTTCCAAGGAGATAGCCCAGAAACTAAATATAAGTATAAATACGGTTAACTCTCACAGAAGTAATTTATTAAAAAAATGTCGTGTTAAAAATGTTGTTGAACTGATGAATAAATCAAGAAATTTGTTTATTTGATTTACTTTTTGTTTAACTTGCATACTTAATTCATTTTGGATATTTTTGACATTTTATAACCATTTTATTTATTAAATTATGGAATTAAATACTCGTTTTATTAAAACTACGCTCATATTAATAACAGTGGGGATTTGGGTAATAGTTTTCCAGAATGCTGGTATTTTTCCGAGTGTTGCGCCGCAAAAAATAACCTCAGATGATCCCATTGTTGTTACAGGCGAGGTTGATGTAAATAATACTGTCACCGTTAAAGGTCGTGTTAATACAAATATTGAAAGCATTAATGGATATAGTAAATTTTACAAAGATCCTCGTACTGGTGAGTATTATGTAATTCCTATTACCGACCCATATGAATAATTTGATTTTTGACTAATTATTGTTAATTCTATTTAGTTACATTTGTCCTTTATAATAATAATTATATATTATAAAGTGAAAAGGATTATTGTTACGTTTTTAATATTTTCTTGTTCAGTTGCTTTCGCTTTTAGTCAAGATTCTGTTAGCCAGATAGATACTTCGTTTTTCAATGAAGATAGTCTGGATAAAGTGTATTATTTCTTTGATTTAGCCAAAAACTTTAAAAATACCAATCTTGACCTGGCCGTTTTTTATAATAAAAAAGCCTTAAAACTTGCTAATAGAATAAAATCGCCAGAAGCTTGCGCTCTGACTAATGAATTGATGGGTGAATTATTCCAAAAGGGTAATAACCTGCAACCTTCCATTAATTATTATTTAATTAGTGCCCGTATTTATGAGAATAATAATAATTTAAAAAAATTAGCTGGTGTTTATTCTAAACTTGGAGAACTATACTTTGGAGATAATTTTAATCTCGAGAAATCGCATACCTATTACGATAAAGCTCTTGGGCTTGGAATAAAAACTGATAATAAAGACTTAATTGCAGAAATTTATAATAGAATAGGAGGGGTGTTTTTCTATCAGGCTAACTACGATGAATCATTGCAATACTACTTAAAGGCTTACGATTTATGGGAAACACTAAATAATCAGGAGGGTATTGCAAGATCATTAAACAATATTGGCGAAATTTATCGTAAAAAGAATAACCTGATACTTGCTTATGATTATTATAGAAAAAGTTTGGAAATTAATCAAACAATAGGTGCTGTACGTCAAACTGCTGTAAATTATGAAAATATTGGTATGATTAAAAGTGCTGAGGGAAATACCGCCGAAGCTTTCGAATACTATCAAAAGAGTTTAAATATATATTCAGAAAATAGTTTTGTTGACGATAAACTTCAAATTCTTATCCTAATGGGTAAGGAATACTTGAAAATAAACCTTAACGAAAAAGCATTAAAATATTTTACCGAAGCATATAATGCATCAAAGAAAAATAACGATCTCGACAAACAGGCTGAATCCTCACTAGGGTTGAGTAATGTGCTGGAAAAAGTTGGAGATTATAAAAATTCTCTTCATTATTACAGAATTCATTCGCAAACTAATGATTCTATTGTAGCTAAGCAAAAGATTGACCAGATGGCGATAATGCAAATCAATTTCTTGAATGACCTTAACACTAAAGAGTTGGAAATAAAAGAAAATCAAATATCTCTTTATGAAAAGCAACAACGCATTGATTTAATTAACTTCCGCTTTATGGTTTTTGTGGTTCTTGTTATTATTATTGCGGCAGTATTGATAGTAGTACGACAAAGATTACAGGCTAAGGAAGACAAACTGATAAGACATAAAAACCTTGAATTACATAAAACTCAACAAGAATTAATGCAAACAGAGTTGAAAAGTAAAGACAGCGATCTTGTAAATTTTGCATTACACCTGATTCAAAAGAATAATTTGTTGAGCCACTTAAAAGAAGACTTAAAAAAACTCGCCCAAGAAACTGATGATGAAACATCAAAGCGCTTGCGAGAATTAATAATGCATCTTAAACAAAGTTTGCAGTTGGATAAAGAAAAGAAAGAATTCCAGAATAAAGTAGACAGAAACTATGCTGAATTTTTTTCCAGGCTTAAAAATAAATATCCCTCACTCACAAAAAATGAAGAACGCTTATGTGCCATGCTTAGACTAAACCTAAGTTCAAAAGAAATTGCCTCTCTTAATAATACTTCTGTAAAAGCAGTGGAAATGGGAAGATACCGACTGCGAAAAAAATGCGGAATTGAAAATAACCAGGAATTATCTGCATTCTTAAATATGATTTAATATACTTGTAGAAGCATATAAAATAACAATTATATTATAATCAATGTATTAGGATTATATATGTAGAGGTCGATAAGTTTTGAAATTCTGTAAGTATTCATTATGTAGTAGTCTTGTAGAAGTAAATTTAATTGTTAATTAATTCTAAAAATATATGTTTGTACCGGATTTAACCAAATCGAATAATAATGAGAGGAAAAGTTACTTTACAACCAGAGGAGTTAATTAAGGGATGCATTCAAGGTAATCGCCAGGCACAGAACAATTTTTACAATAAATATTCATCCTTACTATTTGGAATCACTTTGAGATATGCCAAAAACCGTACTGATGCCGAAGATATATTGCAGGAAAGTTTTATTAAAATTTTCAAATATTTAAAAGATTTTCGGGCTGATGGAGCATTGGAAGGATGGATGCGACGAATCATTGTTACTACCGCATTTAATTTTTATAAAAGAAAATCTCACATAAATAGTAATATTGAACCCGAACATGTTAGAATTCCTATTACCGGTGATAACGAAGTAGTATCAAAAATGTCGCATGATGAATTATTAGATATTATTAATGGTTTACCAAACGGTTATCGCATGGTTTTTAATATGAATACTTTCGAAGGATACTCACATAAGGAGATAGGGGAAATGATGAATATTTCAGTTAATACTTCTAAATCACAACTTTCAAGAGCAAAATCATCACTTCAGAAAACAATTACTACTTTATTTCAAGTTGAAGAACAAAAGATACACCATTCAATGGTGGCATGTTAAAATAAAAATTAATTAAAGCTTTATACTATGAAAAAAATTTACTTATTGGCAATTATGCTTTTTACGGGATTATTAAGTTATTCCCAAATTTTAGTGGAAGAGGACTTCAGTTCTGGTCAGATGCCGCCAGCTGGATGGACTATTGACGGATACAATAGCCAATGGACTAATGACGACAGCAATATGGCTGGAGGTAATGCTCCTGAAGCACATTTTCTATACACTAGTTCTGTTGGAGTTTCACGCTTGGTTTCTCCACAAGTTGACTTAACAGGTCAGACGTCGGTTACATTACGTTTCAAACATTATTTCGATAATTACAGCGGTACAGATCCAAAAGTTGGCGTTGCAACCCGTTCTGGTGGTGGCGATTGGAATATTGCTTGGGAGGTTGGTCCTACAGGAGATATAGGCCCCGAAACACAACTTCTGGAAATTGATAATTCCGACGTTGGAGCAGCAGATTTTCAATTTTGCATTTATATCGATGGTGACTTTTATAATATGGATAACTGGTATATCGACGATATTAACTTATATATACCTTATAATCTTGATGCAGAACTTTCTTCTATTAATTCATCAGTTTACACAAGCGGACCAACTGAAGTTACTGGTACTGTTTCTAATTTTAGCCAGAGTTTTATAGTGTCGCTTGATATTAATTGGCAGGTTGCTGATGGTCCGGTAAACGAAACTAGTATTGTTGGCCTTGCAATTGGAACAGGTGATTCATATGATTTTGTATGTGATCAATTATTCGATTTTCCTATTGGATCTTACGATTTAAATGTTTGGATAGCAGGCGTTAATGGTGGCGATGACGATTTTGAAGGAAATAACTCTCTCACTAAAACAATAAATGTAGTAAGTAATACTACTGACAGAACCCCTTGTCTTGAAGAGTTTACAAGTTCAACTTGTGCACCTTGTGCATCATTTAACTCAAGTTTTGTACCTTGGTGTGAAACTAATGCCGATGATATTGCACTTGTTAAATATCAAATGAGTTGGCCTGGAGCAGGCGATCCTTATTATACTGAAGAAGGTGGTGTTAGAAGAGGTTATTACGGAGTTTCCTGGGTGCCATGGTTAGTTGCTGATGGTAGTCAAATTGAAACAAGCATGGCAGATGTAAATAGTTTCTTTAATGAGTCATTAGCTAATCCTTCTTTTGTAAGTTTGGTTAGTTCACATAGCGTCACAGGTACTACGATTGACATTAATGCCACTGTTCTCCCTTTTGCTGACTTAACAGGAAGTAAAGTTCATATTATAGTTTTTGAAAATCTTACTACAGGTAATGTTGCTACAAATGGCGAAACCGAATTCGAAAACGTAATGATGAAAATGGTTCCCAATGCTAATGGAAATTCAGTTGATTTTATTGACCGTGAGCCTGTTACATTTACTGAGCAAGTTGATCTTGCCGGTACTAATGTTGAGGAATTTGATGATCTTGGTGTTATTATAATTGTTCAGGATTATACCAGTGCTTCCGTTTATCAGTCAGGATATAGTTTAGAAAATGCAGTATATTCAACTGAAGCCAGATTAGATGCTGTTAATGTAGATGGTGAAATTATGCCAGATTTCGATTCAGATGTATTCGAATATAATATCGAACTTCCTGAGGGTACAACAGAAGTTCCTGCTATTGAAGGAGTTCCTTATGAATCAAATGAAACTGTTGTAGTAGTACCTGCTACTGAATTACCTGGAACTACAATAATCGACGTATATGCAGAAGATTTATCTACTCATGTTCGTTATACATTTAATTATACTGTTGCTGTTGGTGTTGATGAGATTGCTAATTCAAAAATCAAACTTTATCCAAATCCAAGTAACGGACAGTTCTATATAGGTGGACTAGAAGGTGATGCAGATGTAAGTGTTTTCAATGTATCAGGTAAAAAACTTCATGAGTTCGAAAATATCAATGGCAAAATTGATGTATCCGATTTAGTTAATGGTATATATTTTATTCAAATAACTTCAGAAAAAGGTATTGTAAGCAAGCGTTTTACAATTAATAAATAAATTTTTTTTGAGTGTAATAAAAGCCGTCTTGCCATTGGTAAGGCGGCTTTTTTTATTAAAATTTGTGAATGAAAATTTTAAAATGGCTATTATTGCATTAAGATTAGGTACTTTTGCAAAATCTTAAAATCTAATTATTATTAAAATGCTATTTCGTTTATGAAGCCTACTTTGTTAATATTAGCTGCCGGAATTGGAAGTCGTTATGGGGGAGTAAAACAGATGGATCAAATTGGTCCTTCGGGTGAAAGTATTATTGATTACTCTGTTTACGATGCCATTAGGGCCGGTTTTGAAAAAGTTGTGTTTGTTTTGAATCCAAAAATTATCGATGATTTCAAAGATGTTTATGAGAAAAGATTAGAGGGGAAAATTGAAGCAGAGTACATTTTGCAGGAATTGTCAAATATTCCTGATGGAGTGGATTATAATAAGGATAGAGTTAAACCATGGGGAACAGCCCATGCTGTAATGGTGGCTAAGAATTACATTAATGAGCCTTTTGCAGTTATAAATGCCGATGATTTCTACGGGAAAGAAGCTTATAAGGTAATGTCGGATTATCTAAGTCAACTTAATAACAAATCCACCGACTATTCTATGGTTGGTTACCGACTTAAAAATACATTATCTGAAAATGGAAGTGTTTCACGGGGAATTTGTAGTTTGGAAAGTGGGGCATTAAGCGATGTGGTGGAAAGAACAAAAATCTATCAGGAAAACTCAAAAATTATTTTTGAAGAAGATGGTAATAAAAATGAAATTTCAGGTGAATCGATAGTCTCCATGAACTTTTGGGGCTTTTCTCCAAAGTTTTTCGTTCAGATGGAAGAAGATTTTAGGAAATTTATAATCCATAATGCAAATAACCTCAAGGCTGAGTTTTATATTCCTTTTGTAGTAAATAATTTAATAGTATCAAAAGAAGCAAAAGTAAAAGTGCTTACTAGTGAATCTTCATGGTTTGGAGTAACTTATAAAGAAGATAAAGAAGAAACAATAAAACGAATAAAAAGTCTTGTTAAAGAAGGAACATATCCTTCAAAACTTTGGTAATAAAAAAATAAAATGAAAACAATAATTTATACAACAGCATTCACTCTTTTATTGATCGTAAGCGGAACTTTAAATGCGCAAATTCGTTCCAAAGGAAGTGACAAAGTTCATACAAAAGAAAAAAAAGTTGTTAATAGTAACAGAAAAGCCGACCTGGTTTCTTATAAGAACAACATGTTCATTATTGATAATGCCTACAAATCTAATGATACTAATAAAGTTATTTTAGGTGTAAATAATATTAAGTTATTGGCAAATAATGAACTCGATCGGGCAAATAATAATCTTATTGATTTATATGCTATCGGTTCAAAATCGAATAACATAAGCAAACAAATACAAAATCTGGAGAAAAGAATTAAAATGATGCAACAGCGTTATCGAATTTTCTCACAAGCTAAACTTGATATGGATCCAACTTCCAAAACTTCTATTAATGCTTACAGATCCATGAAGCAATTTGTTGAGTATATGGAGCAAAATTACAATGAATTTGATTCAGGAAATCAGGACAATAATCAAAATAAATCTACACCTGCTGATGTAGATATTAAACTTGACAGAACTGTTGATGGAGGTATGATAAGTTCGAAGTCTTCAAATACCAAGAGTAATAGAAATAATGAAATTAAAAATCCAGAGATAAAAAAATATATTGATAAACAAAGGCTTAACATTTCTGGAATTAGTAAGAAATCACGTGAATTAGTTAAGAGTTTATCTGAAAAAGATTTAGCCGCGGCAAACAAAATTAAGCAAAAGATAACTGTTGATATGCAGAAAACTATGGAGTTCGATAAATCAATGTCGCAGCGTATCGACAAAGGCGAGTTTAAAGATTTAGAATTAAATAACTCTCAACTTAAAATGACCATCCAAGACGAAGAAAAGTTGATTGAAGAATTTAAAAAATTAAATTTTCCAAAGGACAACAGTAGAATCATGTCTGTAATAAACGATTTTAACAGACTTAAAAGGTATTTATAGCAGATATTCAAATTTCTTTAATATCTTTATACTTCAAATTTAATTTATGCAAGAAGATAATTTCGACTTAATAAGGCCTTATAATAATAAGGAAGTGCGTGAAGCAATACCGCGAATTATTAATGATTCGGGATTTAAACCGATGATGAATTTTCTTTTTGATGAAGATGAACAACGAACTGTTACAGAGGCACTCAAGAGATCCACTAATGTTAAAGACTTTCAGAAAAACTTTACTCTTCCCTGTATAAAAACTGTTGTTGAAAAAACCTCAGATGAAACTACATGCTCTGGTTTGGATAAATTAAAAAATGATAAATCCTATCTTTTTATTGCTAACCACAGAGACATTGCATTGGATTCCTCTATTCTTGGAATGCACATGATCAATAATAATTTTACTCCTCCTGCAATGACCTGGGGTAGTAACTTAGAATTATCACAGTTTATAGTAGATTTGGGTAAGTGTAATCAAATGATTACTGTTTTCAGAGATGGTAGCCCAAAAGAGATTTTAAGAAACTCAAAACGCTTATCCCAGTTTATTAATAATATGATTTCTTCAGGTGAGCGATCAGTATGGATTGCTCAAAGTAAGGGAAGAACAAAAGATGGAAGAGACCATGTTGATGCCAGTATTCTGAAAATGCTAATACTTTCAGGAGTAAATAATGCAAAACAGGCGCTTAAAAATTTAAATCTTATTCCGGTTACTATATCATATGAACTAGAACCTTGCGGTGCTATGAAAGTCAGGGAAGTATTCCTGTCGAAGCAGGAAGGTGCTTATGTGAAAGAAGAAAATGAAGACCTTCAAAGTATTTTAGGTGGTTTTGTGATGAATAAAGGTCGTATACATGTGGATATTGGCAGACCTATAAATCATTTTATTGACGAATTGGATGATTCACTAACTAATAATGAGACAGTTAGTGAAGTGGCTTCTATTATCGATAAAGAAACTCATAAGAATTATAAATTGTGGCCAACAAATTATCTGGCATATGATTATCTGGAAAAAACCGACAGATTCAAAGAATATTACAATGATAAAACCAGAGAAGATCTTGAAACACGCTGCCAGGCAATTTTTTCTATCATAGATGATGATAAGGAAATGCTTAGAAATCTGTTTTATCAAATGTATGCAAACCCGGTTTACAGTAAATTAAAATAAGGTTTTACAATATTGATCGACTAATGTTTAAAATTTAAGAACATGATCATTTTAAACCGATTGATTTTATTAGTATTTTTCTCATTTATTTTAAACTCTTCTTTTGGACAAGGATGTAGCGATGCTGGTGCCTGTAGCGTTGAATCGCTAAATTTTGATAATCCTGAAATTAATTCCCAAAACCATTTAAGTCTTAATATTGAACAAAGTTTTGGTCTGGGAGAAAAATTTGTTTTTATTTCTCAAACAACAGCAGGAATTCAATATAGAATTACAAAATTTAATATGCTGGAATTGAGAATTCCATTTATTTATACGGCTGGAAATCTGGGCAATAGTATGGGTGTTGGTGATTTACTTCTGTCAATTAATCAGCGAATTTTGAGTAAGAATAAACATGTTTTGAGCGCCATAATTGCGGGCAGAATAAAAACCAATGATGCCAATAAAAGTTTCAATAACGCTCCATTACCGATGGCTTATCAAACAAGCCTTGGCACTTATGATATTATACTAGGGGCCTACTATCGTTATGTTTTATGGGATTTTTACCTGGCTTATCAGCACTCTTTCGGCAGAAATTCAAACTCCTACTTAAATCCTTTTAATGAAAACAATGATAATAAACTTTATTATGAATCGAATAAGCTTAAAAGAGGTGATGATTTATATTTTAGAGCAAGACATTTCTTCAATTTGAAAAATGAAAATCAAATAATCGTTAACTCACTTTTTATTTACCGTATTCAACAGGATGAAATTGTAAAGAATGGAAGTGATGTTAAACTTGCAGGTTCTGAAGGTCTTACGGTAAATCTGGCAGTCGCTTATTCTACAAAATTAAAAAACAACAGGAAACTGGAATACACTCTTGCTTTTCCAATAGTGGACAAAGATTATCGCTCCGACGGGCTTACAAGGAATGTAGTTATTGGTATCAGGTTAATTAATCTATAAAAAAATAACTCATTAAGAAGTATTTATTTGACCTGGGGCTTTTTTGTAAGTTGCAAAATTTTAACTTTGCACCCGTGGATTTAAACAAAATTTGATTATTTCAACCTAAATGTATGTTTAAATTCTTTGATAGTGTTTTAATTTTATGCTAAATGATTGTAATAAGCGACAAGGAATTAGATTTACAGGACTACTACCGCATACTTATAGAAGATGAAAATATTGATATTTCTGATGAAGTATTAAAAAAGGTCGATGATTGCTTCGATTTTCTTAGCGAATTTTCAAAAAACAAAGTTATTTACGGTGTTAATACAGGCTTAGGGCCTATGGCTCAATATCGTATAAATCAGGAAGATCAATTGAAGTTACAATATAATTTGATCAGAAGTCATGCTGCAGGACAGGGTGAAGCTATTAAACCGATTTGTGTAAAAGCCGCCATGATATCCAGATTAAAAAGCCTTTCTTTGGGGTATTCGGGAGTTCATCGTGATGCCATAGTTTTGTTAAAAGAATTAATTAATAAAAATATTACCCCTTTTATCCCTGTTCATGGTGGAGTAGGAGCCAGTGGCGATTTGGTACAGTTATCACATCTCGCACTTGTGTTAATTGGAGAAGGAAAAGTTCTTTATAATGGAGAATGGAAGCCCACCGCTGAAGTATATGAAAATGAGGACTTAAAGCCTCTTAAAGTTTATTTAAGAGAAGGTCTTGGTTTAATAAATGGCACTTCTGTAATGTCGGGTATAGGAATGGTAAATACTATTTATGCAAATAAACTCCTTAATTGGTCGGTTGTTATTTCTGCCATGATAAATGAGATGGTAGAATCCTTTGATGATCATTTTTCTGATGAATTGAATTCAAAGAAAAAACATCAAGGGCAGCAGAAAGTTGCTATGGCTATGCGAAGTGCTATTACCGACTCAAAACTTATAAAAAAACGTGCCGATTCGCTTTTCAATGGAAAGATAGAAGAGAAGATATTTAAACAAAAAATTCAGGAGTATTATTCGTTAAGATGTGTGCCTCAGATTCTTGGACCCATTAGTGATACCATTGATAATGCTGAGAAAGTTCTGCAAAATGAAATTAACTCAGTAAACGATAATCCGGTAACCGATGTGGAAACAAAACATGTATATCATGGAGGTAATTTCCATGGCGATTATGTTTCCTTTGAAATGGATAAACTAAAGATAGCCATCACCAAACTATCTATGCTTGCAGAACGTCAACTTAACTTTCTCATGAATTCTAAATTGAATGAAATTCTGCCACCTTTTGTTAATTTAGGTACATTAGGATTAAATTTAGGTATGCAGGGAACGCAGTTTACAGCTACATCTACAACCGCTGAAAATCAAACCCTTTCAAATCCTGTTTATGTACATAGCATATCAAATAATAATGATAATCAGGATGTTGTGAGTATGGGGACCAACTCTGCCCTAATGGCGAAAAAAGTAATCGATAATACTTTTGAAGTTATGTCCATTGAATTCCTTACAGTTTTACAAGCAATCGACTATTTAAAAGTGCAGGATAAAATGGCCTCATTAACAAGCAATATTTATCAAAATTTGAGAGAAATTGTTCCGGTTTTTATTGAGGACAGTCCAAAATATGAGGAGATAGATGCAATTAAAAATTATCTCAGAAATAATAACCCCAAAATTGTAAAGTAATATGGACTATGCATTAGTAACAGGAGGCTCGGGTGCCATTGGTAGTGCAATATCTGCGGAATTGGCAAGCAAGAATATAGCCGTATTGGTGCATTATAATTCCAATAAGGCAAAGGCAGACGATATTGTGAGTAAACTAACTGCAGAAGGCAATATTGCAGAGTCTATAGGGTTTGACGTTGCAGATAACAAACAAGTTAAATCTGTTCTGGTTAAATGGAAAGAAAGTCATCCGGATGATAAAATCACAATTTTGGTAAATAATGCCGGAATTACTCAGGATAACCTGATGGTTTTTATGAATGAACCCGAATGGAAAAAGGTAATTGATACGAATTTAAATGGCTTTTATAATGTAACCTCCTCGCTTTTACAGGAAATGGTTTTAAATAAATGGGGCCGGATAGTAAATATAGTTTCGCTTTCGGGACAGAAGGGATTGCCGGGGCAAACTAATTATTCAGCCAGTAAAGCAGGAATAGTTGCTGCTACCAAATCCTTAGCTCAGGAATTGGGAAAAAAGCGAATAACTGTAAATGCAGTCTCTCCGGGATATATAGTTAGTGAAATGACTGAAGCTTTGGATGAGAGTGTTCTGAAAAAAATGATTCCCCTCAACCGTTTTGGAAAACCTGAAGAGGTTGCTTCTATAGTTGGCTTTTTAGTGTCCGATGGAGCCGCTTATATTACAGGAGAGTTGATAAGCGTAAATGGTGGGCTATATACTTAATTTTATAATGTTTATTTTATGAATAGGGTAGTAATTACAGGAATGGGAGTGTATTCCACTATAGGTGAGAATATTGAGGAAGTTAAAAATTCGCTTTATAAAGGAAAATCAGGAATTGTTTACGACTCAGAAAGGGAGAAATACGGCTTTCGTTCCAAACTAACCGGAGCATTAAACCGACCAGTTTTAAAAGGTATTTTATCAAGAAGAGAAAGAGTAGGCTTGCCGGAGCAGGGTGAGTATGCTTATATGGCTACCATGGAAGCTCTTAACAATGCTAAAATGAGCCAGGATTATTTGAATGACCATATTGTAGGAATATTATATGGTAATGATAGTTCTTCAACTGCTGTTATTGAGGCTGCTGAACTAATGAAAGAAAAGCGAAATACTATGCTACTGGGCTCGGGTTCAATTTTCCAATCGATGAACTCCACGGTTTCCATGAACCTTTCAGTAATTTTAAAACTCAGAGGAATAAACTTTACTTTAAGTGGCGCCTGCGCCAGTGGTTCTCATGCTATTGGAATGGGATATTTACTAATAAAACAAGGATTACAGGACGCCATAATATGTGGCGGAGCACAAGAAGTTAATGCACTATCTATGGGTAGTTTCGATGCTCTTAGTGCATTTTCAAACAGAAATGAAAATCCTGACAAAGCTTCTCGCCCTTTCGACAGGGATAGAGACGGATTAATACCTTCAGGAGGAGGTGCCACTGTTATTTTGGAAAGTTATGAGAGTGCAAAAAAAAGAGGAGCGCCTATAATTGCAGAAGTACTTGGTTATGGCTTTTCATCTAATGGAGAGCATATCTCAGTTCCAAATGTTGAAGGGCCAGTAAGATCATTGGAAATGGCTTTGCAGCAGGCAGGGTTGAAAGCAAAGGATATAGACTATCTAAATGCTCATGCTACATCAACTCCCGTTGGAGATGCTAATGAAGCTAAAGCCATATATGAGGTGTTTGGGAATAAAGTACCGGTTAGTTCCACAAAATCGATGACCGGCCACGAAATGTGGATGGGTGGCGCCAGTGAAATAATTTATTCATTAATAATGGCTCAAAATAGTTTTGCTGCTCCAAACATTAATTTTGAAAATCCTGATGAGTTTTCCGCCAAACTTAATATTGTAGCGGAAACTAAGGAAATTAAGATAAATACTTTCTTGTCGAATTCCTTCGGGTTTGGAGGAACTAATTCGTCATTAATAGTGCATAAACTCTGATAATAAGCACTTTAAATTTTGGCGTAATTTTTTTTTCATTTTTTTTTATTCAAAGTATTGACAGTTAAAAAAAATGTTTATTTTTGCGCCTCCAAACAAAGGCACCGTTCGTCTAGCCAGGTCAGGACGCCAGGTTTTCATCCTGGTAACACGGGTTCAAATCCCGTACGGTGTACTACTAAACTCCTCAGTCGCAAGACTGAGGAGTTTTTTTTATGTCTGAGAAACTAAAACTTGTTTTTGTGTTTCTCAGACATAAAAAAAACTGAAATCTCCTGTAAGGAGATTAGTTTTGTTGATACACCCCCAAGCGAGGATTCACGAAGTAAATCCCACTCTCTTACCTAAATATTGTTATTGCCTTTAATAATGAAACAAATCGATACTAGAGATTAGTTTTGTTGATACACCCCCAAGCGAGGATTCTCGAAGTAAATCCCGAAAGTTGTAATACAAAAGCTTTAAACTCATTTACCATCTCCCTAGAGTTCTCAATTTTCCTTGCATTAAAACCAATAGTGTCAGTATGCTTAATCTTACTTATAATTATGCTGAGTTAAAAAATATTCATAGATTTACTTAATAAAATAAAAACAAAACTAAATATCCAAACATGCTTCATTTAAAATACAATCATTCAGAATCAAAGAAAAATAGTAAACACTCTAAAATTCTTGTTAAAGAAGAAGGAAAAGAAATTCCTAAGTATAAAATTCCAAAGGATTCAATGCCGGCAAGTTCAGCCTACCAAATTGTTCATGATGAATGTATGCTTGATGGTAATGCTCGCCTCAATCTTGCAACCTTTGTTACCACTAGCATGGAACCAGAGGCCCAGAAACTTATGACTGAAACCATGGATAAAAACATGATCGATAAGTCGGAATACTCTCAGACTGCAGAGATCGAAAAACGCTGTGTAAATATTATTGCCGACTTATGGAATTCGCATTCTGATCATGATTCTATTGGATGCTCTACAGTGGGCTCTTCTGAAGCATGTATGCTTGGCGGTATGGCATTAAAATGGAAGTGGAGAGAAAGGGAAAATCTGCCCACAAATACTGCTAGAATTCCAAATCTTGTTTTGAGTTCCGGTTTGCAGGTAGTTTGGGAGAAATTTTGTAAATATTGGGATGTGGAGATGAGAGAAGTTCCCATGGAAGAAGGAAATTACAAACTTGATGTTGATAAAGCCATAGAACTTTGTGACGAAAATACCATTGGTATAGTGCCTATTATGGGTATAACATATACCGGACAATATGACGATGTAAAATTACTGAACGATGAACTGGATAAGTTTAATAAAAAAACCGGATATAATATTCCCATACATGTTGATGCTGCCTCGGGAGGCTTTATTGCTCCTTTTGTACAGCCTGATTTGAAGTGGGATTTCCGCCTGAAATGGGTTCACTCCATAAGTGCATCAGGACATAAATACGGATTAGTATACCCGGGGGTAGGATGGGTAGTCTGGAAAAAAGAAGAATACCTTCCTGAAGACCTTGTTTTTTATGTTGACTATTTAGGTGGCAAAATGCCAACAATGGCCATTAATTTCTCTCGTCCCGGAAATCAGGTTTTGGCTCAATACTACCAATTCCTGCGATTAGGATATGAAGGTTATGCCAGGGTACAAAAACATTCGCAAGATGTTGCTATGTATTTATCATCCAAAATATCCGAAATAGAAGAATTTAAATTGGTTACCGACGGTAGTGATATACCGGTTTTTTGCTGGACTTTGAAAGAAAAGCAGGATAACTGGACATTATATGATCTTGGCGATCGTTTGTTAATGAATGGATGGCAGGTACCTGCGTATGCCATGCCACAAAATGTTACAGATATGGTTGTACAGCGGATAGTTGTGAAAAGTGAAATGAGTTTTGATATGGCCGATATGCTTTTAAACAATATATTAGAACACCTCAATTATCTAAGGGCACTCACAGAACCAACTCCATCTACAATAGAAGCACAAAAACCAAAGGATGCAAATAACAAAATACAAGAGGAGAGATTTCATCATTAGAAATTATAGATATGTTTGACGAATTAAGTAAGTATAAAAATACTGACCACTTCTTTATTTCTGCAAACAATTCATTAGAAGATGTTTGCAATGCCCCAAAAGATAGAGGCGGAGTTTTTCTGGTTTATGAACTTAAAAAGGGAGGAATTCAACTAGTTTATATTGGCTCTGCATGTAAAGTTAATAGAAATGGAAGATTAGGTAAAACAAGCCTTTATGATACCATCTTAAACGGGCATCAATTTGGAGAATTGCC
Organism: Marinilabiliales bacterium; assembly: GCA_002869365.1. Classification (GTDB taxonomy): domain Bacteria; phylum Bacteroidota; class Bacteroidia; order Bacteroidales; family F082; genus BM524. The sequence continues at coordinate 34,384 of PKTA01000178.1, forward strand.
AAGAAAGAAAACGTGGTTAAATAAAATAAAAGTGGAAAATATTGATGCTCCTGATGTATACTGGTATGTTAATTTTAATAGTGAAACAGCAGACATACCTTCTTACGTTGCGGCTACCATAATACAGCGATTTTTTGACTTTAATGGTTGCTTCCCAAGGTGGAATACTGAAATGTAGTTTATTTACTTTTAGATTATTTTTCATACTTTTATGATTTGTAATCAATTACAAATAAATATTTATTAATAATAACAATTAAAATTATGGGACCCCTGGAAATCACCTTAATTACCTTTCTAATTATTTATGTTATTGCAATACCATTTCTTAAAAAATATCTGATTTATCAGTATATTTCGTTGGTGATTAGCGCATTTCTTATAGGATATTTATTTGACAACATCGTTACTGTTGAAGGAATAGATAGAAATGGCTTAATATTAATAATTTTACTCATTGGCGGTTTGATATTTAATTCAGTAAGGTTCTTTAGAAGAAATCTTGTGAAATAGTTTTTGCTTAATAGTCATTAGTCATTGGTTATTAGTCATTGGCAATATTTTAAATAAATTAACATTGTTAGAAGCAACAAAAGCGGCCTGGTTTAAGTCATTATAGAAACAATTAAATAACATTACTATGAAATCCAAATTATTGATAATCCCATTTTTACTTTTAATCTTTGTAATCAGTTGTACTAAAAAGAATGATGGACTATATGTAAATCCAGAATCTTTACCAGAGTCATATAATGAAAACTATAAAGACTATGAAGAAAATCCTTTTATAAAAGTTACTGATCAATCTGTTTCTACATTTTCTGTTGATGCGGATGGTGGTTCATATGCTAATATGAGAAGATTTTTATATCTGGGACAAACACCACCAAAAGCTTCAGTAAGAATAGAGGAGTATCTCAATTATTTTACTTTCGATTATTCGGAATCTGAAGATGGAGAAAATGTTTCATTAAATTCTGACTTATCTAGTTGCCCATGGAATGCTGAACACTACCTTATGAGGATTGGAATGAAAGGAAAAACTATACCTGAAAACGAACTGCCACATTCAAATTATGTTTTTTTAATTGATGTTTCCGGTTCAATGAATTCACCGGATAAACTAGGAATTCTAAAAACTGGATTCAAAACCATGGTTGACAACCTAAAAGATCAGGATAGAATTGCCATAGTAACATATGCCGGCGAAGCAGGCTTGTTACTTCCTTCCACATTTGGAGATGAGAAAGATAAAATTAAGGAAGCAATAGAAAAACTTGGTGCAGGAGGTTCAACAGCCGGTGCTGATGGAATAATTACAGCCTATCAAATAGCAGAAGAAAATTATATACCTAATGGCAACAATAGAATTATTTTAGGCTCCGATGGAGACTTTAATGTTGGACCTTCTTCAGTTGAAGATTTAGTATCATTGATAGAGCAAAAAAGAGAGTCAGGAATATATCTAACTGTTTTAGGAGTTGGAGGTGGAAATTTAAATGACTATATGATGGAGCAAATTGCAAATAAAGGCAATGGTAATTACGAATACATTGATAATGCAGAACAAATCCAGAAGGTTTTCACAAATGAATTAGGAAAATTCTATACAATTGCTAAAGACTCTAAAATTCAAATAACATTTAACACCAATATGGTCTATTCTTACCGATTGATAGGTTATGAGAATAGAAGTTTAAATAATGAGGATTTTGAAAATGATTCTACAGATGCCGGGGAAATTGGTTCATCACAAACAATAACAGCCCTTTACGAATTGGTTTTAACTGATGGATTGAATAACGAAAAATATGCTCAATTTTATTTCAGATATAAAAAACCAAACGAAAGTGAAAGCAGATTAATGTCGCATGAAATTAATACATTACCAAAAGACATTTCTAATTCTTCCGAAAATATGAAGTTTTCTGCCGCCATTGTTAGTTTTGGGTTAATTATGAAACAATCGGAATATAAGGGGTCTGCATCAAAACAGATGGTTCTTGACCTAGCTACAAATTCCATATCGTTTGACCCGTTTGGATATAAACAGGAATTTATTGATTTGGTAAGTAATTGGGCAGAGTAAATTTGCCTACTCCAGAATGTAAAATATTTAGCGGAAAAATGCTTTAGAGTAAATCGTTAATAGTGGTCATTGGTCACCATGCCTACACTTCGTTTCGGCAGGCAAGTTGGTATTAGTGAATTGTGATTGGAAGTATAGAACAAAAGGCATGTCAAGTAGGTTACCCACTTTTAGTTCTTAGTTTTTCATTTTTAACTCTTAACTCATAACTTTAGGCACTCAAGCCCACTCGATGAACTCAGCGCACTCGATGAACTCAATGTACTTTTAACTTTCTACAATAATACCTCCAAACCATCATATGCCAGTTCTACAAATTCCGGCAACTCTTTACTAACCTCACCATGTAATCCCATAAGGTGACTGAGGTGAGTTATATAGCCTTTTTCAGGACGAATAAATTCCAGCATTTTTATGGCTTCACTAAGACTGTAGTGGGAAGGGTGAGGTTCGTGGCGTACTGCGCTTAAAACTACAGTCTTACAGTCGCTTATTTGTGTAAGTGTAGAAGGTGGAATATAATGTGTATCAGTTATATAAGCAAAATCACCTATTCTAAAACCACGGACTTCCATACGCTGGTGCAGGGCTTTTAAGGGTGTAATTATAGTGTTGTTTATTTTAAAAGGTTCTTCATCTATTTCTATTAAATTAAACCGGGGAACTCCGGGATATAAATTTTCGCCAAAGGCATAGGAAAATTCCTTCATTATTACCTTTTGGTCTTCTTTTGATGCATATATATTCATATCTTTCTTGCGGAGCCAGTTAAAAGCCCTCACATCATCCAAACCGGCAATATGATCCTTATGACTGTGGGTAATAACTATACCATCAATGTCTTTTACATTTTGCCTTAACATCTGATATCTGAAGTCAGGACCTGCATCAATAGTAAAACATGCATCATCGGTTTCCACCATTATCGACGATCGTAACCTTTTGTTCTTTTTATCCGTACTGCGGCACACCTCGCAATCGCAGCCTATAACAGGTACTCCCTGCGATGTGCCGGTTCCTAAAAATGTAATTTTAATTTTATTGTTCACTAATACAAAGTTAAAGTTTTCTTTCTAATTTTAAGGCCTCAACCAAAGTAAGTGAAAAGTGGACATTAAACATTTTATAAAAGCCAAATTACAGGATTATTTTAAAAGTAGATTGAAACTTCAGGTGAATACATTTAAAAATAATTTTGATTCCGACAGTTTTGAAAATGTGGCTCTCCTCTTCCCGGTAAGGGGGAAAAACGATATGGATTTGCTAAGAAATGTTGTTCGTAAAGCAAAACAGGATTCCCTGAAAATAACAGTCGTGGTTTTTTCTTTTACCATAGATATGCCAGACCTGATTACCGATAGAAATTTGTATATTTTCAATGCCGATAGTTTTAATTATAAGTGGCAGCCCAATGACGATTTGAAGCAATGGTTAGAAAAACGAAAATTCGACTTGCTTATAAATTTCGATTTTAATGGTTTATTTGAACTAAAAAATTTACACAACCTGATAAATGCAGGATTTAAAATTGCCAATCAAAGCGAAAGTTTGCACAACTATTGCGATTTAACCATAAATATCGACGAGAATAAAATAAATTGGGCAGCATTTTATACTTTAGCAATTCGAAATTTAAAGATGCTAAAAATTAAAAAGAATGATACAAGGAACAGGAGCAGCAATAGTAACACCCTTCAACAAGAGCGGGGAAATAGATAAAAAATCACTGGAAAGTCTTATAAATCACCTCATTAACAATGGTACCGATTTTATAGTTTCGTTGGGAACTACCAGCGAGGCCGTTACTCTTAATAAACTGGAAAAAGATGTGGTAATTAGCCTTGTAAAGGAATATGTAAGGGGCAGAGTGCCAATAGTTATGGGATTAGGTGGTAATAGTACTGCAGGAGTGTGCGAGGAAATTAATAATACTAATTTTGATGGCGTAGATGCAATACTTTCTGTTGCACCTTATTATAATAAACCTAACCAAAGGGGAATTTATGCTCACTTTGCAGAGATAGCAAAAATATGTCCGGTACCTATAATTTTATATAATGTTCCAGGAAGAACATCGTCAAACATTAGTGCTTCTACCTGTATTAAACTGGCAAATGATTTTGAAAAAATAGTTGCAGTAAAAGAGGCCTCAGGCGATATGAATCAGGTAATGGAAATTATTAAAAACCGTCCTAAGGATTTTAGTGTTCTTTCTGGTGATGACGCCCTTACTTACCCTATGATGACTTTAGGTGGAAATGGTGTCATTTCTGTTGTTGCTATGGCATATCCAAAGGAGTTTTCCGATATGGTAAATCTTTGTTTGAAAGGTGATTATGAAGGAGCCAAACAATTACACTACTCACTTGTGGAGTTTATTGATCTACTATTTGAAGATGGTAATCCAGCCGGAATAAAAGCCTCTTTGGAAGTTATAGGTTTATTGGAAAATAATTTACGTCTGCCAATGGTTCCGGTGCTAAATGATCATTATGCAGCAATTAAAAAGTTTATCACTGAATATAAACAACCATAGTTTTACGGTTAATGTCATTATTAAATATCAATGTCATATTTATGAAAAATTATACTATTTCATTCATTCTTTTAATTGCGCTTTTCATATCAGCAATAAATGTTTATTCTCAGTTTCCTGATGAATTGATAGCAAGAAAAGAGATTTTTGTTGAATTTAATCTTAACTCAGCTACAGATACTAAAGCCCAACTTGAGAAACTCAATAAAGTAATTTCTATCTCCGATTTTGATATTGAAGATCTAAGGGTTGAGGCTTATGTTTCTATAAATAAGTATGATGAATTCAATGAGTTAGGTTATAATTATAAATTACTAACTCCGCCTTCTATGCTTTTAAGCAGAGCCGATTTGGATAAAGATGAAAGCAAAGGTGTTAATGAATGGGATTATTATCCAAACTGGCAGCAGTATAACGATATGATGCAGCAGTTTGCCGATGGTTATCCAACTATTTGTGAGTTGATAAGCATTGGGCAGTCAGCGGAAGGAAGAGATATTTTATTCCTTCACATAGGCGATAGTATAGACACAGAGACCAACGAGCCCGAATTTATGTATACTTCTTCCATTCATGGAGATGAACTTACTGGTTATGTTTTAACGCTTCGCCTGGCAGATTATCTGCTATCGAATTATGGCAACGATGAACGAGTTACAAACTTGGTTGATAATGTTGATATTTGGATAAATCCAATGGCAAATCCCGATGGAACATTTGCAGGAGGAAATAATTCGGTTTATGGAGCTACTCGTTTTAATTCCAATGGAGTTGATATGAACAGGAACTATCCTGATCCTGAAGATGGACCTCATCCTGATGGTAATGCATATCAGCAAGCAACAACTTTATTTATGAATTTTGCTTCAGAAAGAGATTTTGTAATGTCGGCAAACTTTCATGGAGGTGCTGAAGTAATAAACTATCCCTGGGATACATGGTCTAAATTAAGCGCCGATGATGATTGGTGGTATTTTGTAAGCAGAGAGTATGCCGATACAGTACATCAATACGCACCAGCATACTATATGAGAGATCTGGATAATGGAGTTACTAATGGTTATCAATGGTATTCTATTAGTGGTGGACGACAGGATTATATGAACTATTATCAGCATTGTCGTGAGGTAACTGCAGAAATTTCTTCCACCAAACTTCCTTCTGCCAGTCAGTTACCAGATTTTTGGAATTGGAATTATCGTTCACTATTAAACTATATGGAACAGGTGCTTTATGGAGTTAGAGGGTTGGTAACCAATGCTTCCAACGGAAATACTATTAAAGCAAAAGTATTTGCCAATTCACACGATTTTGACGAATCTTATGTTTATTCAACTGCTTCAAATGGAAATTATCAGCGCTTGCTAAAAAGTGGTTTATATAGTTTAACATTTTCCGCCCTGGGTTATTATGACAAAACAGTTCCCATGGTTGCGGCAATTGATTATGGAACAACAATTTTAAACGTACAATTAGAACCCATTACGAGCATAGTTGATGCTAAAAAGGTATTTGCAAGGGTTTACCCCAATCCAGCTAGTCAATATGTAAAACTGGATTTTGCTCATGATGGAGAACATACAGTTCAATTAATTGATATTCAGGGAAAAGTGATTTCAGAATTTTTAACCAGTGAAACTCAATTGCAGATTCCTCTTGATAATGTTAGTCCGGGAAAATATTTAATTTCAATAAAGGCTTTTTCAGGAGATTCATTTGTTGTAAATTTGGTAGTTAATTAAACATTCGGAAAATTATACCGTTTTGTTAATGATTCTATTTTGATGCAATTTGCATTGATGAAACTTAATTTATATTACTCATGAAAATTCTAAGTATTGATAATGTACGTGAGGCCGATAACTACACCATAAAAAATGAGCCTGTAAAATCTATCGACTTGATGGAAAGGGCTTCGTTTCAGTTATTTAAATGGATAAAAAAGAGGCTTAATAAATCGGCAACCATAGTAATTTTTGCAGGTCCCGGGAATAATGGCGGAGACGGTTTGGCTTTGGCCAGAATGCTCCACAATGCCAAATATCATGTTGAGGTTAAAGTGGTAAAATTTACCGATAAATTTTCCGGGGATTTCAAAACTAATCTCAATAGCTTAAATGAAATCGATGGTTTACATATTGAAGAAATAGTTGATGCTAAGAAATTTCCGAACCTCGATGATGATAATGTAATTGTAGATGCCATTTTTGGTTCGGGTTTAAGCAGGCCTGCTGAAGGTCTGGCAGCAGATGTTATTCATTTTATAAATAATCAGTCATGCGTTAGAATTTCCATTGACATTCCAAGTGGATTGTTCGCTGATAAGCACTCCGCATCAGGTATTTATTCGATTGTAAGAGCTGATTATACGCTGAGCTTTCAGTTTCCAAAACTGGCTTTTATGTTTGCCGAAAACGATCAGTTTGTTGGCGAATGGCATATTTTAAATATAGGTTTACATCCCGATTTTATTAACCACGTGAAGACTAACAATTATTACATCCTAAAAGAAGATATTGTTGCTAATTTTCACAAACGCTTAAAGTTTTCACATAAAGGTACTTATGGGCATGCGCTATTAATTGCAGGAAGTTATGGAAAGATGGGAGCCGCCATTTTAGCAAGCAAAGCATGCCTTCGATCAGGGCTCGGATTACTTCATGTTCATATTCCAAAAGTAGGTTATCAGATTCTGCAAACTACTTGTCCGGAAGCGATGTTAAGCATCGATAGATATGATAACTACTTCTCTGAAGTCCCTAATCTTGCACAATTCAATGTAATTGGAATTGGCCCTGGTTTAGGTATGGAGCATCAATCGATTATGGCATTAAAGTTATTAATACAAAGCACTAAAGTACCTTTGGTTATGGATGCCGATGCTTTGAATATTCTGGCTGAAAATAAAACATGGATGGCCTTCTTGCCAAAAAATTCTGTTTTAACGCCACATCCTAAGGAGTTTGAACGTATTGCAGGAAAATGGCAAAACGATTTTGAAAAAATTGAATTACAAAAGGCAATGGCCATTAAGCATGGATTAATTATAGTTTTAAAAGGAGCTCATACTTCTGTTTGTTTACCTTCTGGAGATGTGTATTTTAATTCTACAGGAAATCCAGGAATGGCTACAGGAGGAAGTGGTGATGTTTTAACAGGCCTTATTACAGGCTTGATAGCCAGTGGCTATTCATCGGCAAAAGCTGCAATAATTGGTACTTATATTCATGGTATGGCTGGAGATTTTGCATCAACAAAATTAGGACAAAATGCAATGATTGCTGGCGATATCGTTGATAAAATACCAAAAGCAATGAAACAATTTTTCGATTGAATTGTATCTGTTTAAAATCATGTATTAAAATTTAAGATTATATATTACCTTTGCTTGAAAGACCGTTAGTTAATTATATTTAACTGATAACAAAAGGTGTTGTTTTTTTGATGATTGGAAAATTATGAATGATAATCCTGGAAATTATATGGAGTTTTCTCGCAAAGGACAGTTGATGCCTTTGGAAGAGAAATTAGCAACCCAAACAAAAAGTAGTAAATTAAAAATTGGTATACCCAAAGAAATATCTTCAAATGAAAATCGTGTTCCTCTGGTGCCTGAATCAGTAAATTTATTGGTAGAAAACGATCATGAGGTTAGCATCGAAAGGTCGGCCGGTGAGAGGGCCCGCTTCTCCGATAAGGAATATGCCGATGCAGGTGCAATTTTATGCGATAGTGCTGAAGAAGTCTATAAATCGGATTTAATACTTAAAATTTCTCCGCCCACCATAGAAGAAATAGGGTTAATGGGTAGAGGAAAAACTATATTTTCTTCTGTTTTTCTTTCCGACAGAGAGCGTTCATATATTGATACTTTAACAAAGAATAAAGTTAAAGCCATTGGTTATGAATATATTAAGGATAAATCAGGTTCTTTTCCTGTTATTAAATCCATGAGTGAAATAGTTGGAAATACGTCTGTTTTGGTAGCAGCAGAGCATCTTAGCAATTTAAACTATGGCAAAGGGAAAATGCTTGGTGGATTTCCGGGATTAAACCCCAGTGAGGTTGTAATTATAGGTGCCGGAACCGTTGCGGAATATGCCGCTCGTACTGCCCTGGGTATGGGAGCCTTTGTTAAAATTTTTGATGATGCAATTTATAAGTTACGTGATCTTCAAAAACGTTTGGGATCAAGAGTTTTTACCTCCGTTCTGCAACCGAAAGTTATTTTAAAAGCACTTAAAAGTGCAGATGTTGTTATTGCAGCAAAGCACTCACACGGCACATCCTCGCCCTGCCTTATCAGTGAAGACATGGTTAAAAGTATGAGATCGGGTACTGTTATTGTTGATGTTAGTATCGATCAGGGTGGATGTTTCGAAACTTCAAAACTTACAACACATAAATCGCCTGTTTATCAGGTACATGAAGTAACACATTATTGCGTTCCTAATATAGCTTCCCGCGTTCCTCATACAGCTTCTTATGCTCTTAGTAATTATCTTACTCCGGTTTTAATTAATATTTCCGAAAGTGGGGGAGTAGAACGTATGCTCATAAAAGACCATTCATTTTGTAAAGGTGTTTATGTTTATAATGGTATACTTTGTAACTCTACAATTGGAAAAAAATTCGGTTTGCCTTCACGGGATCTGGAGCTCTTGCTGTCAGCCTTTTAGTTGACTAAAGTTCAGTATTTTGTGAAATTAATTTCATTGGTATTTTTATTCTTATGTGACAATAAAAATATGATATATTAAACATTTTGATTGTTGAGATTATTCGAAAAATAATGCACTTTTGCAGCCCTGTTTATACAGCTGTTTGATATTTAATTTTTGATATGAAGAAACCACAACTTGTTTGGGATATAAAGCCCGTAAGTTATATTTTAGGAAGAGATGCGCTAAGGTTATCTAGGAAGAGGTTAGAGGAATTTAATAAGCGCATAGTTCTGGTGGATGAAAATACTTTACAATTTTGTTTGCCGGTTTTTGAAGAACAAATGGAAAACCTTCGTATAGATGGAGTTATAAGTATTAATACAAATGTAAATAACAAAAGTATCGATCAAACAATTCATGTTTGGAATGAGTTGGCAAAACTAGGTGCTGAACGCGATACATTATTGATAAATTTGGGAGGTGGTGTTGTTACCGACCTTGGCGGTTTCGCAGCAGCAACTTTTAAACGTGGAATCAGTTTCGTTAATTTTCCTACATCATTGCTGGGCATGGTAGATGCAGCCATTGGTGGAAAAACAGGCCTCGATTTTGGTGGATTAAAAAACCAGATAGGATTATTTACAAACCCTATTTGTGTAGTTATCGATCCCATATTTTTGAAAACCCTCGATCAAAAGCAGTTGCTTTCTGGTTATGCCGAACTGCTTAAATGTGGATTGATAATGGATATTGATCTTTGGGATAGTCTTGAAAGTCAAAGATACGACAAAGTGGAAGAATGGGATAGCCTCATAGTTCAATCGGCGAGAAATAAAGTCGACATTGTAAGACATGATACTTTTGAAAAGGGACTTCGAAAAATTCTTAACTTTGGTCATACCGTTGGGCATGCAATTGAAAGTTATTTGTTAAATAAAGGTCTAGATATTACCCATGGAGAGGCTGTGGCTGCAGGCATGATTTGCGAAACCTATATCTCTTCGAAATTATATGAGTTTGAGTGTAAAAGAATAAAAGAAATTATCACAACCATCGACCATAATTTCCCAAGATTTAACCTGAAAAAAGATGACATTCCGGCATTGATGGAATTTTTAAAGCACGACAAAAAAAATAAGGGAGGTCAGTATCGTTTCAGCCTTTTAAGGCGACTTGGTAAAGCAGTTCATGATATTGAAGTTGAAGATGATTTGATACGCGAAAGCATTGAATTTTACATCGACCATAAAGATTGTGAATGTGAAGAAGATTAGTCTTAAATCTGATCAAAAAAAAATTTCTGGTTCTGTAACACTTTCCGGATCTAAAAGTATCAGCAACAGGGTACTTATCATGACGGCATTTACTAGAAAAACACCACTAATATCAGGTTTGTCAAATTCTGATGATACTGTGCGTCTTCAAATGTATTTAAACAGAATAGAAACCTGTCGTAATTAAGGTATACCCCTGATTATTGATGCTAATAACGCCGGTACCGTTTTAAGATTTTTAACAGCATTTCTCGCTTTTGGTGATGGTAAATGGCTTTTAACAGGAAATGAACGCATGCAAAAAAGACCTGTTTCTGAACTTGTTACGGCGTTGCAGGATTTGGGAGCAAAAATTTCCTATGCAAATAATGAGGGCTTTCCTCCTTTAAATATTACCTCTTCACGATTTAGTGGTGGTGAAGTATATATCGATGCTGCAAAGTCGAGCCAGTTTGTTAGCGCACTTATGATGATTGCTCCCGTATTAAAAAAAGGATTGATTATTAAACTTAATAAGAAAATTGTTTCGGAGCCGTATATTAAAATGACCGCCAGTTTGATGCGATTGTTTGGAATTGATGTGGACTTCTCAAATAATAAAATAATTATTCCACCTTCTGTTTATAATATTCCTGATTATACAGTTGAATCCGACTGGAGTTCAGCGTCGTATTGGTATGAGGTAGTGGCTTTAAATGATGCATCCGAAATTAAAATATCGAATTTGTTTGAAAATTCAATCCAGGGAGATGCAAGTGTTTGTGAGGTATTTAAAAGTTTAGGTGTAACAACAACTTTTCTGCCCAAAGGCGAAATAGTCATTAAAAAAACCTCAACAACTGTTAAAGAATTAAATTTCGATGCCACAGATTGTCCCGACTTGGTGCCATCTATAATGGCAAGTTGTTTTGGAAATGGTGTAAAATTGAATTTGACCGGATATTCACATTTAAAATATAAGGAATCCGACAGGCTGAACTCAATGATTTCGGAATTATCAAAATTGGGTTGTAAACATTCATATAAGGGAAGAACATTAGTTCTTGAAGGTAAAATTGTTGAGAAAAGAGCCGATTTTACAACCTATGGTGATCATCGTATTGCAATGAGTTTGGCACCTTTATGCTCGAAAACCGACAGTATTTCTATAGATGATAAAGATGTGGTGCTTAAATCTTACCCTGATTTCTGGTCGGATATATTGAACCTTAATGTGTTAACAATTAGTTGATTTTTTTAATAATAATCAATATGAATGTTTAATTTTGTATCAAGGCCAAAGAATTAAAAATGGATATTAAAGAAGTAGATATATTTATACCTTGTTTTATTGATCAGTTCTATCCGGATACTGCTTTTAATATGATAAAACTGCTTGAAGCAGCAGGACTGAAAGTTAATTATAATTCAAGTCAAACCTGTTGTGGTCAGATGGCTTTTAACGGAGGTTTTTGGGATGACGCTAAAAAACTTGGTGAAAAATTTATTACCGATTTTAATAATCATCGTCCAATAGTTGGTCCAACTGCCAGTTGTATTGGATATGTGAAAAATAATTATGGTAAACTGTTTCATAATACTGCCTATCATATTGAATTTAAGCAACTTCAGAAAAATATTTATGAAATAAGCGACTTTCTTGTAAATGTTATAAAAGTCACTGATTTTGGTTCTGTATTCGAACATAAGGTTACATATCATGACTCATGTGCTGCTCTTAGAGAGTATCACTTGAAGAATGAGCCCAGAGAATTGTTGAAAAAAGTTAAGGGACTGGAGTTGATAGAAATGAAAGATACTGATGTTTGCTGTGGTTTTGGTGGAACATTTGCAGTTAAGTATGAACCCATATCAACTGCAATGGCTGAGCAGAAAGTGAATAATGCTTTGGAAACCGGAGCCGAATTTATAGTATCAACTGATTCATCATGCCTCATGCATCAAAACGCATACATCAAAAAGCATAAATTGCCAATAAAAGTTATCCATCTTGTTGATGTGCTTGCTGCCGGAATTTAGAAGATCTCTATAAATCTGCTTTTAACTGAAACTTAATCTCCGATTTGTGGTTACCATCAATTTTATCAGCCGACGATCCTATGCTGTTTTTATTGTCGAAAACTATCCTCGAAAATCTAAACCAAAAACTTAAATGTCGGTTTAATTTGTATTTAACGTTAAAGTAAAACCGTTGGCCTTTGTCGTAATATGCCGGGATACTAAAGCCATATAATACATCATTTTCATAAGCATAAATCCTGCTGTCCCATCCATCGGTTGAAAAAATTGCAAACCGTAAATTCGCGCTCAAAGGAAAATTGTTTGGCCTGTAAATAATATCCTGATAAAGTAAATACCCTCTCTCATTTTTATCAACTTTGCTGAAACTAACTGTTTCAAATCTACTTTTTAATATTATAAATTCAATAGGTGAGTAAGTTAAATTAATTCGTAGGGAGTACTTTTTTGTATTTGCCTGCTGTGGCAGAAATTTATATTCTTCTTTATTATTTTCCGATTTGAATTCGGATTTCATTCTGAAATATAGCCCAAAATTATTAAGAGGGTTATAATTAATTTGAAGTAGATATTCAGCACCCATAGAAGGATAGGAAACCCCATATTTTAACCATGGGAATTTAAAAAAGTCGGCATAAGCATCGATGCTGATATTTTTTATGGGTAACAATTTTATACCCATATAAAAAGCCCTTTCGTTTCGGCCATTGCTGCTTTCACTAATTGGGCTGTTAAAAAAGTTGTAATAATTTTTTGAATAATTTCTGTAAAGCAAACTTAATATTACCCTATTGCCAATGAATAGATTATTGCCAATTATTCCCGCCAAAGCACTATTTTCATTGGCTGATAATTCGCCAAAGAACCTCATATTTTTTAGGTTAAAAGTAAAATCGAGGCCCATATTTAAATTGTTGTTTCCAACAAAATAATATTGTTTATAAACCTCACTTGGTGCTTCAAATTTCAAATCAAATGTATTGCTGATGATGCTATAACCCAAACTGAATTTATTAGCCTTATAAGAAATATTTCCTCCTACAGATCTTATATTCATTACTTTCTTGTCGAGTAACTCGTTAATTGTTCGATGGTTACCGCTTTCTTGTATGCCACTAATCTCTTTATTTTCCAGTGAGTCGATGAAAGTGATATTTGCATCTATATTATTTGTAGAGTAGAATGCCGTAAATTCAATTCTTTTTATCCCAAGGCTTATGGCCGCTCCACGCATAAATCTGTTTTCGTTAACCGAACTGTTTTTTACCAAACCTCTTCCATATTTTTTAAGCATGGTAGCATCGGAAGACTTTCCGAAACTAAGCCCTGACCAAAGTGTTAAGCCCTGACCGAACTCCAGATGATAATCACCCACAATTATTTTTTTAATTATGCCAATATCAGCAACATAAAAATAGGCCGATGAGAAATCGAATAAACTTACTTTTTCGCCAACGAGTGATTTTATACTATCGTTTAATCCGGAACTTCCCAGAAGTTCGCCTGCATCTTTTTCAAGGGTAAAGCCAAGACCAACTTTTTTATCAAAATCAAAGGAATAGCGGCTATAGTATTTTTGTGGATTCCCCATATAAACGCTTCCCTTATACTCTAAGGCAGAGTCGTTGGGTAAGCTGTAAGCCTCCGCTTGTTCAATAATTTGCGAATAGCGGCTTATTAGTTGATGCCTTCCATATTTGAAAACGTCCTTAAATTTATATTTGGTTTTCTTCTTTTTGGAAGAGAAACTAATAAATGGAAGTAATCTTTCAACCTCTGATTTACTAAAACCATCTATGGCCAATAATTCTGCCTTGCTTCTCAAAGATCCGTAACTACTAAGGTAAGCTTGAATGTTATTATACTGAATTTCATTTATAAGAAGTAGTTCAACCAGTTTATGACAATTTTCTCCATTTATGGAAATGGGGTTTTTATTGTAATACGCATAGTCGTCCAACAGGTCAGAGAAGTCTAATGAAATATCTTTTGAAGCAGATATGTTTTCCAACTGATTGCTAATAAATTCGTTGTTGATAAGTAAAGATGTGTCTGCTTCTTGAGCATTTGGTCTCAAATAGGCAAAAAGGCAGAGTATTATAAATATTGATTTAACCGATGATTTCATGATGTCAGAAATTAAATATCAGTCCCATTTGAGGCGAAAAACCTAATGATTCATGCATACATGCTGCCATATCAACTTTGAGGTGTTTTAGGTTAAATCCAAAACCAAATGAAAATATTTCATATCTGCTGGCAATACCACCTCTGATAAAAAACTTTGACTTGATAGCGTATTCCAAGCCGCATCTGAATAGTATGGGGTTTAGGTATGAATTTTTCTCCACTTCAGTTGTGATAATTAAATTATCGTTCATACTATAAGCCAGGCCAAAGCGCAATATGGCAGGTAATTTTTCATTATAGGTATCTGTAAGTTTAACCCTTATGGGATTGAAGACATATATTCCAATACAAAGGTTATCAACTATATCCGACTGTAGTCCGATTTCGAAACTTACATTATTCTTTTTGCCATAATCTTCTCCAAGTTTTACAGAAAAATAGTCAAGTTGAATGCCTATGCTTATAATTTTTCCAAATTTTCTGGCATAAGCCAAGCCTATTTTTTGCTCTCTATAGGCTTTATAGCCATAATGATTATAACTAAAACCGAGGACTCCTATTTTAAACGGAGCAATAAATGCCGCGCTTTTATAGGAGGTTTCTTTTAAAGTAAAACGATTTTCGTAGTTTATTCCAAAGGAATATTTATCAATTGAACTTATGGCTGCCTGATTATTCTGTATTCCCCAAAATCCTTTAAGAGCCGCCGAGCATCTGCCCATTCCTGCCGATCGACTTCCAATCGGAAAAATATCTCCCGAAGCAAATGATTTGTTGGTAAGAAGAAATAATAGGGAGATTAATATTATTTTGTTAACCAAATTATAAAAACCGGGTTTCATAGGTAAGTAGAGTTATTTTATATTAATTTTAGACTTTAAAAGTAATACTATGTTTAATGTTTTGCAAATAATTATGGCAAAACTTTTTTAATTTCTTATAATATTATGAATTCATTACCATTGGAATTTTTGAATGATTTAGTTGTAAATAATGATAGAGATTGGTTTAGCGCCAATAAACCTATATATGAAAAAGCAAGGAAAATAGTTGAAGATTTTGTACAAAGTTTGATATTGGAATTATCGGTTTTTGATAAAAGTTTACAAGGATTGGAGGCAAAAAAAACCATGTTCCGAATTTATAGAGATGTTAGGTTTTCTAAAAATAAACTTCCTTACAAAACAAATATGGGGTCTTATATTTCACCGGGAGGAAAGAAATCGGAAAAGGCTTCATATTATTTACATTTGGAACCCGGTTCTTCTTTTTTGGCTGGAGGATCTTACAGGCCTTCGTCGGATAACCTGAAAAAAATCAGGCAGGAAATTTTGTACAATACGCAGGAATATAAAGATTTACTCAATTCAAAACTTATAAAGAAGTACTTTGATGAGGTACGAGGTGACAAGTTAAAACGACCACCAGTTGGTTTTCCGTCTGATTTCGAGGATATTGAACTTTTAAAGAACAAAGATTTTATAATGGTTCATGAAATTTCTGATGATATAGTTTTATCGGATGACTTTCTAATGTATGCCACTAAAGTCTTCAAGGCTCTAAAGCCATTTAATGATTTTTTAAACCGAAGTATAGCTTAGGTTATTGGTGTTTACTTAATTTATAAATGGGGCTACCAACTTTAATTAAATTTTCGAGTTTTTCATAATTTAAAAGTATGGTAGTAGCACCACGTGAATAGGGTGCAATTTCATAACTATTATAAACAAAGCCAACTCCTTCACCACTTATAAAAAGGTTTTTATTTGGTTTAACTGTTTCCACAAAAAAACCTGCTTCCTTGAGACTAACTTCCTCAGGAATTTTATAATTATGTCTTAATTGTTTTGTTAGTAAAACCGATAAAAGCGAATCCGAAGCATTGTCGAATACATCTTCATAAGATAGTTTTGTTCCCTT
The DNA here is from genome assembly GCA_002869365.1 of Marinilabiliales bacterium. Classification (GTDB taxonomy): domain Bacteria; phylum Bacteroidota; class Bacteroidia; order Bacteroidales; family F082; genus BM524. The sequence continues at coordinate 51,016 of PKTA01000178.1, forward strand.
ATCAAGATTTATAATATCGTATGACAGATTACTCATTCCATGCGAACCTCCGGCATAAGCATATCGTAAATATTCGATGCATAATAAATAATTTGAGTTAAAAATAATCGACATATTTACTTGTTTCTCATAATTGAAATTATTTTTGGGCGACGATTGGGAACGGTTTTTTGCTTGCTCTAAATAGTTTGTAAAATATTCAGTTTCAAAATCTTCAAGCATTTGCTGAGGCTCTCTTAAAACAAAACCTTTGCCAAAATAACTATCCAATATTATATTATCCACCGAATCGATAATATCTGGTTGGAAATATTCACTAGAAGGGAATATTAAAGCTAATTCAATTCTAGCCGTGGGGGAGTCTTTCTCTTTTTTATCGAGAGGCGTTTCCGAACTCAAATAGTATACCTCAAAGGGAAGGCTCCCGTTTGGGTAATACTCTTTCATATTAAAGTTTAAAGCTTTACTGTCGTTATGATTCCATTCGCCATCATATTGCCCGTCTCTTATCAAACCTTTAAATGTAAAATCTTTACTTCCAAACTCTCTTAAAAGTACACTGTCGTTATTTTCTGCTATGCCAACCAATTCAACGGTTTTTCCATAATACATATCATTTTCACCTTCAAGATAATAGTAAACATAATTACCGCTTACGTTATCGAACAATCTAACTAGGTTTGCAGTAACATTAATATTGTCACCTATTTTACCTTCAAGTCGCTTATAATATTTGTCGGATCCATTTTGGTTCTGTCCAAATATATTAATACTGATAATAAGAAGTGTTATAATTGATAATTGCCTGAATAACATATGTTTGTATTAGAAGTATGCCTATAATATTTCGATACAAAAATAAGTAATAAACACGACATATTATGTTAATATCCAATTTTAAAATATAAATCTTAAGTTTAAGTTTTTACTTTTGCAGGGCCAAATAATCGATCATGATTTTTTTATCGATAACAATTTTAACATCTGTTTTAATAATTATATCCTTTAAGGTTTTTAACATCCTTGATGTTAGTGTAAATCAGGCAATTACCTTTAATTATTTATTTGGATTTATCTATGGTTTGGTGTTTCGGGAGGATAATCACTCCATGAATCAGGTAATTGATAGCGATTGGTTAATACCCTCAATATTTATTGGTTTCGTATTTATTCTTGGCTTTTTCCTTTTCTCTAAATCTGCTGTTAAGGCAGGTGTTTCAATAACCGCAGTTTCTGCAAAAATGTCGGTTATTATACCGGTAATGGCGGGATTTCTATTATTTGGTGATTCAATAAGTACGTTGAAAGTTGCAGGTATTGGTTTGGCTTTGCTATCGTTTTACTTCATTTTCAAAAAAGGAGAAAATGAAAGGATTAATTATAAATATATTATTTTGCCATTATCCTTATTACTGGTATCGGGACTAAATGACTCTTTAGTAAAATATATGGAGCATAATTATTTGACAGATAATATTTTATTGTTTCTAACATTTGTATTTCTATCGGCATTTATTTTTGGACTTGTTTTTAGTTTGTCAAATTCAAAAAGCAGGCAGAATTTGATTTCATATAAAGGAGTATTGGGAGGGTTTTTGCTGGGAACTTTCAATTTTTGGAATGCATGGGCATTTATTAGGAGTATGAATATTTTTGAGTCGAGCATGCTTTTCCCAACAGTTAATGTAAGTGTGGTATCCATATCGGCATTTGCAGGGTTATTATTTTTCAAAGAAAAATTAAAACTTATAAACTGGATAGGAATATTCATGGCTGTTATTGCAATATTATTAATAAGTTTGGAAAATGGAAACTGATAGTTACAAGACCATAGTTTCGCCTTCAACAGGCTTATATAAAGAAAAGGGGAGTAAGTTTATTGCTATTAGCAAACATATTGAATCGGAGGACGATTTTAAAGAGTTTATGGCTGAAGTCAAAAAGGAGTATTACGATGCCCGTCATCATTGCTATGCTTGGCGCTTAGGTCCCGATGATGAATTGTTTAGGAGTAATGACGATGGAGAACCTTCTGGCTCGGCAGGAAAACCTATTCTTAATCAAATACTGTCGAAGGAACTTTTTTATACAGCAATTATCGTAGTTAGATATTTTGGTGGTACTAAATTGGGAGTTAGTGGATTGATAAGGGCTTACAAAACTTCCAGCCAAGAAGTTATCGAAAATTCAAAAATTAAGAAAAAATATATTTACAATACTATTGAATTGAAATTTAAATACCCGCGTTTAAATGATATGATGCGGATAATAAAGGAGGAAAATTTAAAGATTAGTAAACAAGATTTTCAGATTGAATGTTTATTAAGAATTGATGTTAAGAGAAACGATGTAAAATATGTCATAACTAAATTTAGTGTTTTTCATGATATATCATTAATTGTGCTGTAAAACAGCATTTTAAATTTTATTCCCCTAAATCCCATTTAATTAAAAAAAACTTAAAAGTCAACAAAAAAAAGTGTTTTTTTTTCACTTTTTTTATATGATATTTGCTCAAGGGTTAAGGTGAAATATATACATTAAGTGGATGTTATTGAGCCTTAAAAAGTTAACCGTTTTTATAGAACTAAATTTATTAATTATCGACATAAGTTTTATTAACACATGAAGAAAAAGCATATTGATGTTTGGGAAAAATGCTTAAAAGTTATCAGTGATAACATACCAATGCAAGCTTACAAAACATGGTTTGAACCGATCAGGCCAATTAAATTGGAAAACGATATCTTAACAATTCAAGTGCCAAGTCAGTTTTTTTATGAGTGGTTAGAGGAGCACTATATTGGGTTGTTAAAAAAAACCATTAAAAAAGAATTGGGGATTAATGGGAGATTAGAGTACAGTATTATTATTGATAGTGCATTTAAAGATGCTAAACCATATTCGGTTAACTATCCAACTTCTGACCGAAGGGCTACAAAAAATAAACCAATGAACATGCCAATTGACATTAATAAGGGCAAATCCAGGGATATACCAAATCCCTTTATCATTCCCGGATTAAAGAAGATAAAAGTAGAATCGCAATTGGTAGAAGCTTACTCATTTGATAATTTTATTGAAGGCGATTGTAACAGGCTTGCCAGATCTGCCGGATGGGCTATAGCCGAGAACCCAGGGAAAACAGCGTTTAATCCATTACTTATCTATAGTGCTGTTGGATTGGGTAAAACGCATCTGGCACATGCCATTGGTTTACAGGTAAAAAGTAATTTTCCTGATAAAACAGTTTTGTTTGTAAAAACGGAACAGTTTATAAATCAATATATTGATTCGGTTAGAAATAATAATCAAAACGACTTTGTGCATTTCTATCAAATGATCGATACGTTGATAATGGATGATGTACAATTTATTGCCGGTAAGGATAAAACACAGGATGTATTCTTTCATATATTCAACCATCTTCATCAAAACAATAAGCAAATTGTACTTACTTCCGACAAGCCTCCCGTCGAGTTAAAGGGAATGGAACCCCGATTATTATCACGTTTTAAATGGGGATTAGCTGCCGACTTACAGGTACCTGATTTGGAAACCAGGATAGCAATACTGCAAAATAAGTTATACAAAGATGGTATAGATATGCCATACGATGTTATTGAATATTTAGCATATAGTATAACAACAAATATCCGTGAGATGGAAGGTGCGCTGGTTTCCATTCTTGCACAATCAACACTTAACAAGAAAACCATTGATTTGGAACTTGCAAAGAGGATGATTGATAAATTTGTTAAGAATACTACTCGTGAAATATCTATCGACTATATTCAGAAGGTTGTTTGCGATTATTTTGATATGCCAATTGAAGCAATAAATTCAAAAACTCGTAAACGTGAAATTGTTCAGGCTAGGCAATTGGCCATGTTTTTTTCTAAAAAACATACAAAAAATTCTCTTGCAACCATCGGGCTTCATTGCGGAAATAAAGACCATGCTACAGTTCTACATGCCTGTCGTACAGTGAATAATCTGGTGGAAACCGATAAGCAATTCAGGGTTTATGTTGAAGAAATTAATAAGAAATTAAAAATCTAATTTTTAAGATATATTAATTTGTTATTTCACTTTTTTTTAGTATATTTAGGACTCCAAAAAAAATAATAAATATGAATGTACTTTTTGTATGTCTTGGTAATATTTGTCGTTCTCCAATCGCCGAAGCATTGCTAAGGAAGAAATATATCGAGAACGGAATTGAAAGTGAAGTTGATTCAGCGGGATTTGAACCCTATCATATTAATAAACCCCCTGATGCAAAAGCCATAAAAACGGCTAAGTTTTACGGACTGGAGTTGGGAGGTAAAGCAAGGATATTTGTAAAAGCTGATTTTGATCGTTTCGACAGAATTTATGTTATGGATACCCAGAACCATAATGACATTAAGGAATTAGCACGATCAAAAGATGATATGAAAAAAGTTGATTATGTTCTTAATCTAACAGAACCAGGAAAAAATCTAACACTTGCGGATCCTTTTCATACAGGTATCGATAATTGTCATACCATTTATAAGAAACTAGATAAAGCAACCGACATACTTTTGGAGGAGGTAAAATCAACTACATTGGTTTAAAGTGCTAAATTCCATACCTACCGAAGCAGATATAATCTCTGCTCATAACAGAATTAAAGATTTAATAAACAGAACCCCGGTTCTTAGTTCTACTACTCTAAACTCCAAGTTTCAAAGCAATATTTTTTTTAAGTGTGAGAATTTTCAAAAGGCGGGCGCTTTGAAGTCAAGAGGTGCTGTTAATGTTGTTTTCTCCCTTAATGAAACTCAGGCAACAAATGGTGTATGCACTCATTCTTCAGGAAATCATGCGCAGGCTTTAGCCAGGGCAGCTGCCATTAGAAAAATTCCGTCATATATAGTAATGCCTTCCAATGCCCCAAAAGTTAAAGTTGATGCTGTTAGAGAATATGGCGGCATAATAACATTTTGTGAACCTAATCTCAAGGCCCGTGAATCAACACTGCAAAGCGTAATAAAAAAAACCAATGCATTTGAAGTTCATCCCTATAATAATTACGATATAATTGCTGCGCAGGCGACAGCAGGAAAAGAGTTGATTGAAGATGCTGATGCAGAACTTGATATAATCCTTTGTCCTGTAGGTGGAGGCGGACTTTTAAGCGGAACCGCACTTAGTAAGAATTATTTCAGTAATAGAACAATATTAATTGCATGTGAACCCAAAGGTGCCGACGATGCTTATAAGTCGTTTAAAGAAGGAAAAATAATCCCAAGTATAAGACCAAATACTATAGCCGACGGTTTGTTAACTTCACTGGGAGAGAAAAACTTCGAAATTATTCTGAAATATGTTGATGATATTGTTACGGTTTCTGAAGATTCCATTGTGGAAGCTATGAAGATTATTTATGAAAGGATGAAAATTGTTGTAGAACCATCTTCTTCAGTCCCTTTAGCGGCAATTCTTGAGAATAAAATTGATATAAAAAATAAAAATGTTGGGATAATAGTTTCCGGTGGAAATGTCGATTTTGGCAAACTACCTTTTTAATTTACTATTCTTCGTAGTTTTACATTTTATTTATATATGGAAACAGGGCTTTATTTAATACCAACTACATTAGGGGATTTTAACACTGTAGAAAAAGTTTTACCCGATTATAATGTTCAGGTAACACATAATATTAAAATATTTATAGTTGAGCAGGTAAGAACGGCAAGAAGGTTTCTAAAAAGGATAAAACATCCTATTGAGATTGACAATATGACTTTTTTGGAACTTAATAAACATACCGATTACAGCAAGATTACAAACTATCTTAATCCTATTGAAAATGGTGAATCCATTGGTTTGTTGTCGGAAGCAGGTACTCCATGTATAGCCGATCCAGGAGCAGTAATTGTGAAACTTGCCCATGAAAAATCAATAAAGGTTTTTCCTTTGATAGGACCAAATTCAATAATTTTATCTCTAATGGCCTCGGGTTTTAATGGTCAGAACTTTAGTTTTCATGGTTACCTTCCTGTAGAAAAATCTCAAAGGGTGAAAAGTTTGCAAAAATTGGAATCCTTCTGTTCTGTAAATAATCAAACTCAGATATTTATTGAAACTCCCTATAGAAATAATGCGATGTTGGCCAGCATAATAAAAAACTGTAAAAAGCAAACAATGTTATGTGTGGCTTCTAATATAAGTCTTGATAATCAGTATATTAAATCCTTGAGTATTTCTCAATGGGGTAAAGAAAAAGTGGACCTCGACAAGAAGCCCACTATATTTTTATTATCCACCGGTGATTAAATACCTGTTAGTGCTGATGTCCTTCCGGGCCATGAACATGCCCATGTGAAAGTTCTTCGTCCAATGCTTCACGAACATTCAGAATTTTTCCGGAGAAATATAAATCTTGCCCTGACAGTGGATGATTAAAATCCATTACAACACCATCTTCTTCAATGGCAATAACTTTTCCTTCAATAACATGTCCGTCATTATTTTGCATTGGAATATATTTTCCAACCTGAACGAGTTCTGTATCCATTTCTCCATTATTCATGAAGATACTTTTGTCAAGTTTAACTATATCCTGATCGGAACCTTCGCCATAAGCATCTTTGGAAGCAAGTTCAAATCCAAATTCGTCACCTTCAGTTAATCCGTTTAAGTTGTTTTCAAATGCAGGTAGTAAGGAGCCCACTCCAAACAAGTGTACAAATGGTTTGTCTTCGTTAACTTCCTGAATAACTGCTCCATCAGCATTACCTGCCTTAAGAGTGTAAGTAAGTGTTACCACTTTATTTTTTTCAATTTTCATATAAAATAGATTATTTAAAAATGTTATCCTAAAGGATAATCTTTATATAATTTACTGTAAATAATACTTAAAAATGAATTTTTTATTTACAGGCTGCAAAAGTAATAAAAATACAGGATTAGGAAAGTTTATCAAATTCTTAATAATTATTGAAGTATATTAAAGAAGAATAACTATATTTGGAATATGCGAAAACTTAGTGCAATAACATTTGTATTTATGCTTTTAGTACTGGTTTTATCCTGTAGTACAAATAAGCATATTACTAATTCAGAAACTATTTCCAGTGAAAATGCCGGCAGTTCAAAATTAGTTGAGACAATTAATATGATTTCACCATCTATTCTGAAAATTGATGTGTTGGGATTTTATAAAACTTGGTATTTTAAAGAGGAAGATTTAATGCGTAGGGGAACAATAAATTTTGATAAAATTGATGCAGAATGTATTTTTTCTGAAATTAGTTCCGAATCCGTAAGTGGGACAGCAATAGTGTTGTCAACTACATCAGAAATATGCGGTATGATTACCTGCGCACACATTGTTGATTTTCCGGATACATTATATACTTATCACGACTTAAATAAAACAATAATAAGGTCCGTTTCAATAAAACAAGAGCAAAATATTTACGAATCAGGCAAATCGCTTCAAAACGATATCGAAATAGTTGCAATGGATGCTAAAACTGACCTGGCCTTTTTGAAAAGGACAATACCTGCAACCCAAGTAATACCGCCTCCTTTTTCATTAAAAAAGGGTAAAGTTGAAAAGTTACAGTGGGGCTCAAAGATTTATGTTCTGGGATATTCTTTAGGGAAGTTTTTGATAACAGAAGGAATTGTTAGTGTTGATAAGTCAATGAGTAAAAGGTTTATTAGCGATGCTTTGTTTAATAAGGGCATTAGTGGAAGTCCTGTATTTGGAATCCAGGAAGGAAGTACAGATTATGTTTGGTTAGGAATGGCAAGTTCTTCAGCATCACAAAGTTTTGATTACCTTGAACCAAAGGAAAGCACATTAGGATTTCCAATTTCTAATAAAGAAGTATATGAAGCAGCTGTAGTAAAGAATAAGCAGTTGATAAATTATGGCGTAACTTATTCTATTTCAATTGAAGAAATAGTTACATTTGTCGACAATAATAAACTGGCAATTAATCTTGCCGGATTTGATGCTGAATTAATTATTTCTAAATAAATACTAAAGTTAATAGTGACTGAGAAATTTAAGAAGGAGGCTGGGTCATTTGAGGAGTTTAGAATCAAACGCGGTAAAAGATTATTCGACATTGGATTTTCTGTTCTAGCGATTATTTTATTTTCACCAATAATGTTAATCATCGCCTTACTAATAAAACTGGAAAGCAAAGGACCCGTTTTTTACATAAGCAAGCGTATTGGAACTGGTTACGACATATTTAATTTTTATAAGTTTAGATCAATGAGGCTGGGAGCTGATATGGAACGTTCACATTTGTCGAAAATGAATGAATACCTTGTTAGTCATAAATCCAATGGCGATTTGTTTAAAAATATTGAAGAGTGTCCTGATTGTGCAGCAGTAGAAGGTACATGCTCTCCTCTACTGTATATAGATGGTGTAGAAATATGTGAAAACCTTTATTTGAAAAAGAAAAGAGAGTTACTTCTTAAAAGTACTTTCTTTAAGGTTAAAAATGATCCAAGAGTTACAAAAGTTGGACGATTGATAAGAGCAACTAATCTTGATGAATTACCACAGTTTTTAAATGTGCTAAAAGGTGATATGTCGATAGTTGGTAACCGACCTTTGCCAATTTATGAGGCCGAAAAACTTACAACTGATGAATGGGCTTACAGGTTTTTAGCCCCTGCCGGGATAACAGGATTATGGCAAATAAGCAATGAGGGATTTACTCATGCAGAGGAAAGAATCAGAATGGATAATCGGTATGCTCTGGTATCAAGTCCATTAGCCGATTTAAAAATTATTCTCAAAACTATTCCAACAATTTTTTATATTAAACGTAACACTTATTAATATTTCTTCTTTATTGCTGCAATGCGCTGTAAAAGAGTAGGGTGGGAGTAATGAAAGAAGACATATAATTTATGTGGTGTAAGATTACTTAAATTGTTTACCGACAATTTTTTAAGTGAATTTATCAGATGTTCTCCAAATCCATATTCCCTGGCAAATTCATCAGCCTCAAATTCATTAGATCGTGAGAACTTATTTGTAGAAATTCCTATTAAAAATGAAATTGGAGAGTATAAAAGTCCAAAGGCAATAATTCCCATATAAAAACTGGGTTCTACAGCACCTATGGATTTGGATACCGCAGGATATTCTAGTGCTATCGATAATAGAAAAAGCATGGCAGCACTCTGGAAAATTGAAATTACCAAACCTTTATATATATGCTTTTTCTTATAATGACCAACTTCATGCGCTAATACGGCAACTATCTCATCTTCACTTAAATCCTTAATTAATGTGTCGAATAGTACTATCATTTTTTTTGGTCCGAATCCCGAAAAATAGGCGTTGGCTTTTGTGCTCCTTTTGCTGCCATCGATGGTGTAAATATTTTTCAATCTGAAATTGCATTTATCTGCAAAATCACTAATCTTTTGTTTTAAACTACCATCCTCCAAAGGCAATAACTTATTAAAAAGAGGTACTATTAAACTCGAATAAAACATTGCCATGAAAATCATAAATGCGGTAAGTCCTGCCAAAACAACAGGTACAAAAAGATTATCTAACGATAACCATGCCCACAAAATAAAACACATCAACGCGCCACCAATTATCACTGTGATTAACCATGACTTTAGTTTGTCGGTAATAAATGTTTTAATAGTGGTTTTATTGAAACCATATTTTTCTTCTATAACAAAGGTGGAATAAATTTGAAAAGGTAAAGAAACGAGATCAAAAGCCAAGCCAAGTATGCCAAAAAATGCAAGTGTTCTAAAGTATTCATTATCAGTAATACTTCTTACAAATTCATCAATAATGGTAAAGCCTCCTAAGGACAACATACCCAAAATTATTAATAAACTAAAAATACTGCTGACAAGCGAAAATTTAGACGTTTCCTTCTCGTAGAGTTGGGATTTTTTGTATTTATCTTTATCATAAATACCACTTAACTCTTTGGGTAGTTCTTCTTTTAAACTTTTAATATTAAGATAATCAAGATATTTTTCGAAAATAAAATCGAATATAATTATACCAATAATTAGCCAAAACAGTAGGTTTTCCATTTTCAATATCACTTAGTTTTTATCAGAGTTAATACGAACCCATATATTTTCTTATGAACCATTCAGAAATCAGGAGAATCAAAATTATTGCCAACAAAGCAGCTAAATTATTTAAGCCTTTATATGTAGTTGAATAACTTATTCTTTTGCTTGTATTAATGTTTTCAAGATATACATTAACACTATCATAATTATTAAATTCGAAAAAATGTCCCTGGCTTATTGATGATAATTTATAAAGTTGATTAAAATTTGCCTTTAATTGCTGAAATTCTTTTTTGTTTTTAGTAACTACGAATGCTCCATTGTCTGAAAATATTTCATCTTTATATTTTGTTCGTGCCCTAAATTTATAATTTCCGGTTTCCAAACTTTGTATATCTAATTTATAGATACCATTATCGGGTGTAAATATGAAGTCGAATTTTTCTTTTTTTTCATTTGTTAGTTCTAGGTTTATTTCTGCATCCTCAATAGGTTCAAACGATTTATTGTAAAACTCGGCTTGCAGGTTTATTTTGCCGGGTATAAAGTATTCGCCATTACTATGAACTCTCAGCCTTCTCTTATCCTCTTTTACACTAAGGAACTGTACGATTTTGCTAATAATATTATCGAAATCCGAGAAATTTTTCTTTTCCATAAAAACATGATTCCTCCATTTCCACAGTCCTGTTCCCATTATTAAAGCCTTTTTAATGCCCTCATCATCAGTAAAATATATAAGTGGAAAATTCGATTTAATATTATTTATTTTCTGCCATGCTAACACTTTTGAATTGTCTATTCCTGAAAAGTTTAAAAGAGGAATATGCAAAGGGGGTAACTTTTCAATTAACTCTTTATCAATATTATCAATTTTGAAATACGAAAAATTTGCATTAATAGTTGCAGTGCTGTAGCCGTAGTTTCGTAAACCGGAACTTATACCAGAATTTTGGAAATAATTCCTTAATGAATTTATATGGGTTTGTTCGCCAACAATACCAATTGTTGCCAGTTTAATATTGCTGGCTTCCTGTAACAACTTTTGAATTTTATATTTGGAGGAAGGTAACTGATGAAGGATAAGCAAGTTGTAATTTTCTAAATTTTCTATTTTGTTATAAGCAAATTTAATATCTATGCTATAGTTTTTAAAACTTTCAAGCGATTGCTTAAGTGCTGACAAATCGGGATGAGGAGAATTTGCCAGTAAAAGTATTTTTTGTTTCGAATCTATAATATCTATATATATATCCGATTCATTATTTTTTGTATTGTTTTCTTCAATTTCGCTTTCGAGCACAAATTTTAGGTGCATTTTTCCTGCTTCTTTTGCTGTAAAGGAAAAATTAATAGTTTTGTTAAATACCTGATTGTTAATTTCTATATTTCTACTATCTATAAATTTGCCTTGCTGATAGGTTTTGAGTTTTACTTTCTCACCCCTCATATCAATAGCAGAAAAATTTAACTCAACAGCCACATTTTCATTTAAATAATTAATGCTATTATAACTTATGTCGTTTATTTTTATGTCGGCTAAATTTGATGTGTCGCCAACCCCAAGGGTGTATATTTTATAATAATTATTGATAATTATATCACCAGGTCTTTGGCCTTTATTATAAATACCATCTCCAATTAATATTAGGGCTTCAACTTCAGTTGGTGAATAGTGCTCGTCGATATATTTTAATAGTTGAGAATAATCAGAATAATTATCAGTGAAATCCGGATTTTGAAACTTAATATCTTCCCCGAAGGATATAATTTCAATGTCGAATTCATCCTCGAATTTACTAATAGTGTTACTAAGGTTATTGCTTAAATATTTGCTAATACTAACAGAATCTTTTGTAGCCATCATCGACATGGAATTGTCGATAGCAATAATTAATTTGGGGTTTTGAATTTTCTTTTGAGTTGTTTTTACAAAAGGTTTTAGTAGCAGTAAGCATATTAATCCAACAGACAGAAATCTGAAAAAGAACAACAGATAATTATAGAAGTTACTGAGTTTGTTTTTTTTATTTCTCCAATATAGAATAGCAGCATAAATAAGGCCAATTAATACTGGAAATATTAACGACCACATTGGATAATCTATGCTAAACTGACTAATCATATTTTAATTTTGTGATAAAACAAAAAGCAGACCTTAATAGTTAAGATCTGCAATTAATTTTTAATTTCATATATGTATTAAGTGTCCATACCTCCACAAACATTTATTACCTGTCCTGAAACATAGGATGATAAGTCGGAAGCCAGGAATGTTGCAACATTAGCAACGTCATCAGGCTTTCCTGAACGACGGAGTGGAATAGTTTTTATCCATGCATCTCTTACATCTTCTTTAAGTTTATGTGTCATTTCTGTTTCAATAAAGCCGGGTGCTATTGCATTGCAACGAATATTGCGGGAACCTAATTCCTGAGCAATGGATTTTGTGAATCCAATCATTCCGGCTTTGGATGCTGAATAATTTGATTGTCCTGCATTTCCACTAACTCCAACTACCGAACTCATATTAATTATCGTACCAAATCTTTGTTTCATCATTGGTTTTTGAACGGCTTTTGTAAGGTTAAAAACCGACTTAAGGTTAACTGTTAAAACCATATCCCAGTCTTTTTCCTGCATTCTCATTAAAAGGTTGTCGCGAGTAATACCCGCATTATTAACAAGTATGTCAATTCTTTCAAAATCACCTATTACATCTTGTACGAGTTTTTCACTATCTTCGAAAGAAGCAGCATTGGATGCATATCCTTTAGCCTTAATATTTAATGCGTTAAGTTCTTGCTCGGTCTCTTTCATGAACTCGTCATAGTTAAGGTCGGTAAAGGCAACGTTTGCTCCTTCTTGTGCAAATTTCATAGCAATAGCTTTGCCGATACCTCTGGCAGCACCTGTAATTAATGCAGTTTTACCATCAAGTAATTTCATCTGTTTCAATGTATTTATTAATAATATGCTTTTTGTAAATGTTCCTGTTTACTTAAAAAAAACTCTAAGTTTTAGAAGCGTCAAATATAGTTCAAAAATTTCTACTTGAAATTTGACAGTTTATTAAATAAGTATAAATCAAAAAATAGAATAAATAACCCACTCTGTCAGCAGAGATTTTAGTTTAAATTATTTGTTTGAAATTTCATTCTGATAATAGCACCGGCATCATCGCTGTTTAAAGCTTCAATATTTCCATTGTGCATATCTATTATAAGTTTTACGGCGGCCAGAGAAAGTCCTGTTCCTTCAATATGCGAAACATCTCCGGCGCCAAAGAGTTCAAATATTCTAGTCAAAGCCAGCGAAGAAAAACCAGGGCCATAATCTTTAATTTCAATGCTTAATGTGTTTTCATTGTTTTTTACAACTATATCGATGGGCGAATTTTTACCTGAGTATTTATAAGAGTTTTCGAGCATAAGTATAATACTTTGGCGTATAAGGTCAGCATCAGCAAAGATTAATAATTTTTCGTCATTGGAAAAATAATTTACGTTTATATCAGCATTATTTTCCTTGAGGAATTTCTTTATGGCTGAGTTAATAAGATGATTAACTGACACTGAAAGAAAGTCGGGCTGATATTTCTTTATTTTTAAACTGGTAATAAGAAGTGCCATATCGGAAAACCGCACAAGTCTTTCTGATACGTTCCTGAGGTGTTCGATATATTCATTCTGACTTGAGTCTACTTTAGTATCTCCCAATAGGTTTGTCAACCCAATTATTCCATTTAGAGGTGTTCTTAATTCGTGGCTGATTATGGATAGGAAATCGCTTTTAGTTTTATCCAGTTTTTCGAGAAGGGAGTTAGCCTGTTGTAACTGCTTCGTTCTCTCTCTAACTTTATTTTCCAACTCCAAATTATTTTTTTTCAGTTGTAGTTTTTGATCCTGGAGTTGAATCTGAGTTTTAACTCTTGCAATCAATTCAGATGAATTAAAGGGTTTGGTAATATAGTCTTGTCCACCGGTTTCAAAACCTTTAACAATACTTTCCATGTCAGCCTTGGCAGTTAGAAAAATAATTGGAATAGAAGAAGTTGTTTCGCTCTTTTTGAGAAGGTTACATACTTCATAACCATCCATCTCCGGCATCATTATATCGAGCAAAATCAAGTCGAAATTTTGAGTACTTGTAATTTTTAATGCCTGACGTCCATTCTGCGCATATGCTATTTGATACCCATTGCTGGACAGGATATTCCCCAAAATCTGAATGTTTCTTGCAACATCATCAACTATGAGTATTTTTTTTTGTTCTTTTAGTTCGGTTCCATTATCAGCCATTGAATATAAATTTTAATTTAGATAATAATATTTCTATATTGTCAATATCAAATTTTGTTAACGCCACTTTTAGTTCAGTGCTGAACTGTATTAAGGATATAATTTTATTATCCTTGGAAAATTCCATTAATTTGTTGTTAAACAATTCTATATCAGATATAAGTTTGTTGTTAGAAATTTTTATAAATTCCTCAAGAAATATCTTTTTTATCTCAGTTTTAATTTGATTATCTATTAGGTTTATTTCTAGTAAGTCTTTCAAATTAGTTGTATCTTCGAATTGCATTACTTCATTATCAGTAATTTCCTTTATAGTTTCATCCTTTCTACTATCATTTAGTTTTATGACTTCAATATTGGGTAAATATATTGTAAAAACACTTCCTTCTCCAACTTTGCTTTTTAATTTTAATTCACCGTCCATCATTTCAGTAAGTTGCTTTGTAATAGCTAAGCCTAAACCACTTCCTTTACTACTATCCTGCGACAGGATACTACCCTGTGTAAAAGCATTAAAGATTTGTTTTTGATCTTTTTTCGAAATACCCGGACCTGTGTCGGAAATAATAATTTGTAAATCAATATGATCTTTTGTTTCCTTATTTGGAAATGAAATGAAGTCTATCTTAACTTCACCCTTTTTGGTGAATTTGGAAGCATTTCCAACTAAATTTAACAACATCTGCCTGAGTCTTACTCCGTCTATTTTAATGTATTCGCCGAAATCATTATTTTGTTCAACAATGAAGTTTATACCTTTGTTTTTTAGTTGAATGGAAAAGATTTGTTTTATTTCGGTAATTATGGTTTTTATCGAAACAGATTCGTAATGTAGGTTTAGTTTGCCTGCTTGTATTTTTGATAAATCGAGTATATCGTTTATTAGAGTTAACAAACTTTTACTACTTGAGTCAATTGCTGAAATATAACTTTTCTTTCTTGAGTCATCTTCAAGTTTTAATAATAGTTCAGTAAACCCTATTATTGAGTTCATCGGAGTTCTTATCTCATGACTAATATTAGCGAGGAAAGTACTTTTGGTTTCATAAGCTGCCTGAGCTTCTTTTATTGCATTTTCAACATCTTTGTTCTTCTGTAGTAAAGCTTTATTACTAAGTTTTAGTTCACTTTGCGATTTTTTTAAAGCAAGTTCGGCCTTTCTGCGTTTTGTAACATCCTCCACAAGGCCTTCTATATATTTAATGCTTCCATCGTAGTTCCTTACCAGCCATGCGCTTTCCAGTACATACATTTCCCTCCCTTTGGCGCCTATCCACTTTTCTTCTCTGCCGGTAATAACTCCTTTATCTTTAATTTCTGCTAAAAAATTTGGTCTGTCAAAATAACTATCTTCTACATTTAAACTGTAAAGTTCCTCCTCCCTTTCGTAACCAAGAGTTTTTATAAGATTTTTATTGGCGAATAGAATATCTCCCGCCTCATTTGTTTGATATATTCCAATCGTAGCGTTATCAACTATTCCTTTAAATTTTTCTCTGCTTTCTGCTAAATCAATATTTAGTTGGCTTAATTCTTCTTTCTGCCGCGTTATTTCTTTGTTTTTAAAGGCTAATATGCTATAGTTTTTCCGACTAACTTTAATTCGGGAGTTAACGAAAAATATCAATATAAAAGTTATTAGAATTATAAATGCCGAGAAGATAATAGTAAAGAATCTGGAATTTTTTTCTCTCTCTATTTGTAATTTTTGTATTTCGTTATTTTGCTTTAATATCTGATTTTCCGTTTCTTTTTTCTCCGATTCATATTTTATATCAAGTTCCTCAAGAATTTTATTTGTATTTTCTTTAAAAGTACTTTCCTTGAGGGCCATATATTCTTTAAGGTATTTATGTGCCAAATAGTAATTATTCTGTTGTGTATAAAAATTAGAGATAGAATTTAACGCTTCCAATTCCACATCCACAAAATTGATTCTTCTGCTTGTTAAAAGAGCCTCTTTCAAATATTTCTCCGATGAATCATTTAGGGTGAGTTTATTAAATATTTGCCCTAAAATTAAATAGCTAATAGAAATTCTTTTTTCATCACCTACCTCTTTTTTTATTTGAAGAGATTTACGCTGATAAAACAAGGCAGAATCTAAATTGTTAAATTTGTAATATGCCTCTCCTATATTGCTTAATGCTATTGAATAAAGTCTTTTGTTGTTAACCTTTTTGTTAAGCAATATTGCTTCACGATTAATATCAATACATTTCTTAAAATTCTTCTTCTGTATATAAATGTCTCCAATATGCATTAAAGCATTCATTTCATTCAGATAATCATTGTTTAGTTTAAAATAGTTATAAGCCTGATTATAATAATCCATGGCCCTGTCGTGCTTTTTCCAGTTTTGCATTACCACTCCTAAACTTATAAATATACCGGCAAGTCCATTATCGTCGCCTATATCCTCATAAATATCTCTTGCATTTTGCATTAATCCAATTGCTTTTTCATAATCGCCCCAGGTGGAAACAACTACTGCTAGCCCTTTCATAGATTTTGCTGCCCCTTGTTTATTACCCTTTTTGTTGAAGATATCGAGGGCCTTTTGAAAATTTTCTTTTGATAATTTAAACAGACTTAAGTTATAGTAATTTGAAGCAATATTATAATAAACTTCTGCCAGTTTTGAACTGTCATTCTTCAGTATAGTATTTTTAAGAATTAATTGTAATGTAGTATCCGCAGCTTTATAATCGCATGCCTGAGTTTGTTTTCCCCAAATAACCGATAATACTGAATCAAAAGCCTCATTATTGTTAAGGCTTCTGTAAATTGTTAATGCCAACTGATCATAAATTATTGATTGGGATATATCAGTTTTAATATATAATAAGGATAATTGTTTTGAATAATTAATCTTTTCTTTTAAACTTAAATTACTATCTATTATGAATTCTCTTTTTAGACTATCGTAATTATTGTTTGCTGAACTCATACTTGAGAGGAGGACTAAAAAAAATGCTCCCAATAGCAACATAAATTGATGGCTTTTTTCTATTAAGTAATATTTTAGATCAGTAGTAGCCATTTAAAAATTTAATTATTTAGTGTTTTATTTATTTCATTATCAAACGATTTAATGTAATTTTCAATTCCCTCTATATCAAAATGCTTTATTAAATAAGATAATTCTTTCGAAAAATTATTAAGTTGATCATTATTAAATTCGACAGCTAATTTTACTAATTTTTGATTAAAGGATTTAAAATGATCAAACATATTCGTTTCTTTGGCGACCCTAAACTCATTCTTTTGAAGTTCGAAAAGTTTGTTTACTAAGTCTTTATCAAAAGCGCGAAAGTCCAGTTTAATTTGAAATTCAGATTTTGAATTATTATAATTAGACAAAGTGTCATTGATGATTGTTTTATGAGAATTTGGTTCAATTTTGTCGGATTTCAGAATTTCAATATCCTCAAATTCCAATGTAAAAATGCTTCCTTTTCCCTCCTTGCTTTCGAAAGAGATATTACCATTAAGTACATCAATTAATTTTTTTACAATTGCTAAACCTAGTCCTGTACCTTCTATATTGTTGGCTGATTCAATCTGGTAAAATGGTCTGAAGATATTTTCATATTCATTTTTGGGAATCCCCATGCCGTTATCCTTCACTTTAATTATTAAATCAGCCGACTCATTTTTTTTGTTTTTCACGTCAACAGTAACTTCGATTAACCCATTTGTTGTAAATTTTATGGCATTACTCATTAAGTTAAGCATTATTTGTCGTAGTCGTAAATCATTGAAATTTATAGTATTAGGTACTCTGTCGTTAATATTGAGTTTTAATTGATTATTTTTCTCTTTGGCTCTGTTTTCAAATATTAAATTAAGTTCACTAAACAAGTTTTTAATGTCGAGAGGTTTGTATTTAACAAGAACTTTTCCTGCTTCGATTTTCGATAAATCTAAAACATCGCTGATAAGAACCAGTAAAACTTTTGAAGAAACTTTAATGTTGTTTAAATAATTTTTTTGAATTTCGCTATCGAGTGTTTTTTCCAGTAATTCTGTATAACCAATTACCCCATTTAATGGAGTTCTTATTTCGTGGCTCATATTAGCCAGGAATTCACTTTTAATATTATTGCTCTTCTCTGCTTCTTTTTTTGCGAGATATAGATCGTCGGCTAATTTTTTAAGATTGTATCTGGCTCTTTCTATCTCTTCATTTTTCTTTTTTAGAATTCTATTTGTTTTATTTTTAGAAGATAAATATAAAGCCAGAAATGAAATTCCACCCATTGCCATTATAAAAGCTGCAAAAATTAGCCATGAATATATTCTTTGTCGCTTTAATTCCAGTTGATCAATTTTCGATTGTTGTTCCAATAATGAAATTAAGTTTTCCTGCCGTTCACTTTCGAAACTAATTTTCAAACTCGCAATTTCTTTTTGAAGCGATGAATTCATAATAGAATCACGGTACATTTCAAATGTATCAGAATGCATCAGGGCCATTTTATAATTTTTGTCTTCATAATACAGTTTTTGTAGGGCTTTGTGAGCATCTTTAATGGTCTCCTTAGCCCCAATCCTTCTTGCAATTACTAAACTTTTTTGAATAAAATTATTAGCTAAATCATGATTTTCAAGTTTATAATTTATTAAACCTAAATGTAAATAATCCTGAGCCTGGAAAATTTTATCACCATGACTAAGATTAAGACTCAAAGCAAGTTGATAGTACTTTAAAGCTTGTTTGTATTTACCTTCTGCCTCATAAACAGCACCTAAATCCGAATAACAAATTCCTTGTCCTCTTAGTGAATTAATTTCTTTGTTTAAATCGAGAGAAAGATTATAGTATTCCTTTGCTTTTTTAAAATCTTTTTTCTGGAAATAAATATGCCCTAAATTATTAAGGTTTATTGCTTTACCAAGGTTGTCGCCTCGTTCTTCTTCTATAGAATAACTTTGCTTGAAATATTTAAGTGCTTCATCGGTATTTCCAAGAATAAGTTGGATATTTCCAAGACTATTTATTGCTACAGACTGACTCTTTTTGTTTTTTGTTAATTCGGCTAAAGTAAGCGCTTTTTGATGATGATCTATTGCCTTTGAATACGCATTAATTCTACGATATACCACGCCCAGGTTATTGTTGAAAATTGCCCCCTGTTCTTTGTTGCCTGTTTGTTCTGATATTTCAAGGGCAAACTGGTGTAACATAATTGCTGTTGAGTATTCAGAATTATTTCTTTTTACAACACCTAAACTATCAACTATTTCAGCTAAATAATCAAGCATGCCTGTCTTGATTGCCAGGTCACGTGCTCTATTAAGGTATTTTTGGTTTCTGGTTGTGGATTTTATATCGCTTGAATCAGTAGTGATAATATTAATATAATCCAGTATCAATATACTGTCTTTTGATTTGATATTATTTTCAGAACTTATTGTGCTGTCAGAGGAAGGGTAATTAACAAAAGTTTTCTGGCTCAATACTTCTGATAACGAGAATATGTTTCCCCAAAAAATCAGTACTACTATAAGTCTTATTATAAACATATAAATGGATAATATCAAGCCCGCTATTTCGGGATAAACAAATGCTAATTTAAGAAAAATAAAATACTGGAGTAAATTATTTTTTTATAACAAATTAGCAATTAGCACAGGCTCCTCTCCACTATTATCAATGTCAATAATTATTGCTTTATAAAAAGTATTTTTAGTAAAATCTTGACCTTTGATTTTTACAGGAATGTAGTTTTCACCATGTCCGAAAGCAAAACCGTTCTCAACTTTTTCTACCAATACTGTTTGTTGCTTACCAATAAAATTTTTCCGGTATTCAAAACGGTGATGTTCTGATGTTTTTCTTATAATTTCACTTCTTGCAGTTTTTACCCTGTCGGGAATATGATCAGGAAACTTTTCTGCCCTTGTTCCTTTTCTCAAAGAATATTTAAAAGTATGTATATGTCCAAATTTTACTTTCTTTATGAAGTCTAACGTTTCCAGAAATTCTTCCTCGGTTTCACCAGGGAAACCTACAATAATATCAGTGGTAACGTTAAATTCCGGGTACTTATTCCTTACTCTTTCTATTAGAGAAGCAAAATCCTCAGCAGTATACATCCTTCTCATACGTTTTAGTATGTTTTCAGAACCACTTTGGAGACAAATATGCATATGAGGTGTTAATTTAGGATTTTCAAACAATCGGAAAAAACTTTCGGAATATCCGTCGGGTTCTATTGATGAAATTCTTATCCTGAAATCGCCCGGAATATTTAGTATTCTTTCGACTAAGGCTTCAAAGTCTATTCCTTCATATTCATATCTTCCAAGATTAACACCAGTTAGCACAACTTCTTTAAAGCCATACTCAACAACCTTTTTTATGTTGTTAATTACCTCATTTACAGGTCTGCTTGTTGCCCTTCCCCTTACTTTTGGAATAATACAATAAGTGCAAAACTGATTACAGCCATCCTGGATTTTTATGAAACTTCGAGTGTGAAATGTGTCTTTAGCCGCTTCATAACCGAATAAATCTTTTTCGTATTTCTCAGGAGCAAGAATTTCACCTTTGGTATGGGCGTCAACTATTGAAAATACCGATGTTTTATGATCATTATCAATCACATAATCAATATCTTCCTTCTCGCTTAACTTTTCTTTATAATTGGTAGCCATGCAGCCTGTTACAACCGTGATGGCATCTTTGTTCTTTTTGTTAGAGCGGCTGATTTCCTGACGGGATTTGTGGTCGCTCTGATTGGTAACAGTACAGGTATTAATGATATAAACATCAGCCTCGTCGTTAAAATCAACTATATCGTAGCCATTGGAAGAGAATTGAGATACAATCGAATCGGTTTCAAAAATATTAAGGCGACAGCCAAGTGTTTTAAATGCAACTTTTTTCATGTGCTTTATTATTAGTTAAGCAAAATTCCTTCCGTGGAAAAAGGTACTGCCGATTCAACTTTTACATTAACATATTGTCCTATCAAACTATCATTATCCGATTTAAAACGAATAATTATTTTACCTTCAGTAAGAGCCGATAAATATTCCTGATTTCTATCGCGCCCTCTCACCAAAACTTTATATGTTTTTCCTATCATCTTTTTGTTGTATTCAAAAGAAGTTTTAACCAACTCCTCAGTTAAATCATGGAATCTTTGTTTTTTTACTTCTTTACTAACAGTATCTTCCCATTTGGAACTTACAGCACCGGGTCGTGGTGAATATTGAGCAATATAAGCCATATTATATTTAAACTCAGGCATAATTTTTTTAGTCTTCTCAAACTGTTCATCGGTTTCGCCTGTGAAGCCAACAATGATATCAGTAAATATTGTTGCAGTTGGTAATATCCTTCTGATACTGTGTATAATTTGTCGGTATTTTTCCATCGAATGCTTACGGTTCATATTCTCTAAAACCTGATCGTCTCCTGACTGAACGGGAATATGAATTTGTTTAGCAAGACACTCATATTTGGCTATTACCTCGAGTACATCATCATTCATATCTCTTGGATGAGGAGATGTAAAATACACCCAAAAATCTTTCCCGCTCTTTTCACCATATTTTCCTACTTCCTCAAGTAACTGAGAAAAATTAATTTCCTCTCCTTTCTTGTCGATCCCATATGAATTAACGTTTTGTCCGAGTAGTGTAATTGATTTGTAATTACTGTCGACAAGTCGTTTTAACTCTTTCATTATTTCCGAAGAAGGGCGCGATACTTCCCTTCCTCTGGTATATGGAACAGCGCAATATGTGCAAAATTTATCACAGCCGTTTTGTATGGGAATAAACGCTTCAAAACCTGAACTGTATTTGGGGGTAATACTCCAGAAGTCCTCAATGTTTTCATTTTTAATGACTTTTGAAGGCTTGGTATCCTTAATTTTAACATCATTCAATTTGAATTCTGCAGGGTTTACTGATTTGTTATTCTTTTCCAGGTCATTAAATCCTGCGTCCAACGACTGCATGCTGGCAGGGCTTACAATACCATATTGACTTATCATTTGGGGAAGTTCAGGCAAATCGCTCATTTTGAAAACTAAATCGAAGGTTTTTAAAAAGTTTTCCTTGTCAGCGGGTAAAACACAACCCGAAACAAATGTCAATAGGTTTTTCTTCCTTTTCCATTTGTTCCATTTGCTTATTCTGGAATATACTTTATTAATACCTTTCTGCCTTACCGAACAAGCAATTATTCCCAGTAAACTGGCCTCTTCCTCTACTTCAGTCTCTTCAAAGCCCATTTTATCAAGGATCTTTTGAACTCGTTCTCCATCAGAAATATTCATCTGGCAACCCAACTGAATTATATGATACTTCATATTTGTTTTAATTTATATTATGTAATAGCCTGATTAAAAGAAACTTGACCATTAACATTTACGGGTGGGCAAAAGTACATATTTTTATTTATAATCATTACAAATAATCTGTTCAAATTGTTAAAAAAAATGTTATTTTTAAAATTATTTTTCAATGAGATAATTATGGCAGAAAAAGGTAATGAAACAGAAAATTTATCGAGGATAAAGGAAATATTATTCGGCGAAGATTTAAGTAGTATTGAAGAGAGGTTTGATAATTTTAAAAATGAAAACATAGCAGCTTTTCAGGAAATTAAGAGTGATTTCGAAAAGAAGATGGTGGAGTTTGAAAAATTATTAAGCCAAAAGCAAAAACAAACCGAAACTACTGTAAAAGAAACACAAGAAATACAGGAAACATTTAAAGATACCGTTGAAAAAAACATTAGCAATGTAAATCTTGAAATCGTTAAAGAGAAGACAAAAATTCAAGAAACAATTCAAAAAATTGAGGATAAGAATACCGAAAAATTAGAAAATCTGATTAGCGATATTAATAAATCAATTGCAGAGTTAAGAGACCTTCTAAATAGTAAGTTTGAAGAAATAAATGATAAAAAAATTGACTCTAAAGATTTAGCCGATTTGTTCCAGTCGATAGCTGACAAACTCAAATCTTAACCAAAAAATTAGTAATGATTTCAAAAGGAGATAATAAGGGTATATTTTCAGGTTTGTCGGACATAAAAATGAATGAACTGCGTAAGATGATCATTGGGCTCGATAATGAGGATATGAAGCGTCTTGCATTGTTTGTTAATGATCCGGAAGCATTTTCGGCAGAAATAAGTGAACTTTTGCCAAACAGCATTAATCTGATGCTTGAAAGTGGGAAAATTTCTTATTCAGACCTTGTACCGGTATTTGAAAGTATTCTTCAGGATAGCATAAAAAAAGATCCACATTCGTTGGCAAATATACTTTTTCCAATAATGATGCCTGCCATAAGGAAAGCTGTAGCAGAGGATTTAAAGAAAATGGTCGACTCTTTGAATACAACTCTCGAACATGGCTTTTCCCCAAAGAGAATTGGTTGGAGATTGCAAGCATTGTCTAGTGGCAGAACCTATGCTGAGATAGTTTTGTCGCATGCATATATTTTTAGGGTTAGACAGGTATTTTTAATACATAAAAAGAGTGGGCTTCTTTTAAATGATGTAGTTGAAACCAGTCAATCAGTAACCAAAGATGCCGATATGGTATCATCAATGTTAAGTGCCATAAAAGATTTCGTTCAAGATTCATTTGATGTTGAGGGTTCAAGCGAGTTAAATACAATTAATGTAGGACAGTTTAATATATGGATAGAGCAAGGCCCTGAAGCAATTATTGCAACCATTGTTGACGGTGATGCTTCTGCAGAGTTGCGTGAACAAATGAAAGATGCAATTGAGAAAATTCATCTTAAATATTCACTAGAACTTAGAAAATTTGATGGTGATACTGACATATTTACAAAAACAGAGCCTTATCTCGAAAAATGTTTATTAAGTGAACAAAAGGAAACAAAAAAGCGAAAACCTGTTACCATAATAGTATTATTTATCCTTGCACTTCTCGGATTAGGTTATTTATCATATTTAAGTGTTAATAAGCATTTAAGAATGAGTGATATGGAAGACGCTTTAAATTCTGAGGCAGGCATCTTAATTACTGAGGATGAAAGTAGTGATGGCAAAACCGTTTTTATGGGATTACAAGATCCATTTTCTGTTAACCCATATATAATTGCCGAACAATTTGGTTTTGACACATCAGATGTTCATTTTAAACTTAAAAGTTATATTTCTCTTGACATATCTTTGGTACTAAAACGTGCTTATGCCGTGTTAAACCCTCCTCAAAAAGTAAAATTACGAATGGAAGGACAAACACTTTTTGTAAGTGGCGAGGCTGACGTAGAATGGGTTAATATGGCAAAGTTGCGATACTATTCAATTCAAGGAGTAAACAATCTTAATGTTCAGGAACTCAAAATATTAACCAATAAAACGTTTATCGAAAAAAGAATGCTTTCCATAGAAGATTACTATTTTGAGTTTAAGTATTTGAAAGTTGAATTAACAGATGAACAAAAAATAAAATTCGCCAATTTGATTGATGAGGTAAATGAGGTTTTAGACTTTAATTTCTCACAGGATTCGGTACCCGTAATTGTTGTGATAGCACATACCAGTTATGAAGGAAATGCAGAGGCAAATAAAAAAGTAGCCTTTGAAAGAGCTCAGGAGTTTATTAACCTGATGATTAATGCTGATATACCTATGGAAGTTTTAGTCCCTAAAACTGATTATGTTGAAGATATTAATTATAAGTATCCGGTAAGATCTGTCTCATTTAAAGTTATTTATTCAAAACCTGAAGACTTATGATTAAAAAGAAAGTAGTAATGTTGGGTTCATTTGCTGTGGGAAAAACAAGTCTTGTACAGCAGTTTGTAAATAGTATTTTCTCCGATAAATATCAAACTACAATTGGAGTTAAAATTGATCAGAAAACTGTAAATATTGATGGGCAGGAAATAAATCTGCTCTTGTGGGATATTCATGGAAATGATGATTATCAAAAAGTAAAACCTGCATATTTAATGGGTGCATCGGGTTGCTTTATTGTAATTGATGGTACCCGGAAAGCTAGCCTTGATGTGGCAAACGAACTCATCGAAACAGTGATTAATACTATTCCTAAGGCTATAATAGTTATTTTGATAAATAAACTCGACCTCAAGGACGATTGGGATATTAATGCAGATGATATTAATGAATTGAAATCCAGAGGTTTTCAGTTGATAGAAACGAGTGCAAAAACAAATTACTCAGTTGATGAAGCATTCGATACCATTACCAAATTAATGATTAGATAATTATGCTGAAAAATCTACCCAAAGAAATTGTAAAATATTTGGTAGAAGAACTACCTCCCTTTACAGGTTTATTATTGGTAAAAACTGATGAAAATGGAATCGTAAGAGGTTATTATGGACAGTATTTAGATTATTTTACTGAAGAACCAAAAGTTGGTAATAGTATTCATGATTATAGCCCTGCACTTTTTTCAATGATTCCTCCTCTGGTTTCTCCCATGGTTTTGAACAATATCAAATCCACAACTCAAAATTATGCTGATATTCATATTATTGAAAGTTCAGTTAATGACTACTGGGTGATTTTCATGGATCAAACAAATGAAGTTGAAAAAATTAGGGACATACTACAGCAAATAAATTCCAAAAAGTTAAAACTTGAATCAGGAAAGATAAAACCTGAAAAGAGTTTGTTCAATGTGTTCGAACATCTTCAACTTAAAGTTCTGGGTGAGAAAATTGGCATGATTGAGAGCCCTATACCTTTATGGTTTAAAAGTTTAAACCCTACGCATAAAGAGGGTGATAGTATAGTTTATACTGAAACTTTTCCATACCTGGAAGTGTTTGAATATGAGGCTATAGAGTTCTGGGGGTGGCAAAATAACGGCAAGCTTAAATCAGGCATCTGGACTGAGACTACTTCCGACGGAAGAGAGATAACACTTAATGCCTATGCTATTTATTATAATGATGAAAAGTACCTGCTTGTGCAAGAGGTGGACGAGGGTTTAGATGGAACTCAAATGGCATTACAAATGGCAAGAGATCAGAAACTTGCCTATGAAAAACTTGAGAAGGCCGAAAGGAAATTGAAAACCCTTTTAGAATATAAGGATAAGTTTGTTTCAATAGTTTCCCATGATTTGAGATCACCCGTGGCAGCCGTTTTAGGAATTGCGGAACTTTTATTAAATGATAAGGAGGAAATAGAAAAACTTTCCGACTTTAATAAAGATATGCTAGTGAGTATAAAGGAGGAAATGCTCCGTCTGCTCGATTATAACGATAAACTTTATCATTGGTCGAACCTGGAATTGGGAAACTTTGAAATTGTTAGAGGTAAATCGAGTTTGCTAAAACTTATTGAAGCAGCTAGCCGTACTGCTGATCAAAAAATGAAAGCTAAAAACATTAGCTTTTCAACAAATTTGAAGGATAAAATACTTACTGTAAATGTGGATACTACACTGTTTCTGCAAGTAGTTAATAACCTCATGGCAAATGCAATAAAATTTACTCCGGAAAACGGCAATATTTCCATTGATGTAAAGCAGGAAAAAAACAAATTAGAAATTGCTGTTGTTGATTCAGGTGTAGGAATGACTGAAGAAAT
This sequence comes from Marinilabiliales bacterium, assembly GCA_002869365.1. Classification (GTDB taxonomy): domain Bacteria; phylum Bacteroidota; class Bacteroidia; order Bacteroidales; family F082; genus BM524. The sequence continues at coordinate 77,947 of PKTA01000178.1, forward strand.
AAGTAAAAATATTTTTAAAGGCTTCGCCAGAAGTAGTACGATGGGTACCGGTGGAGAAAAAGGGACCGGACTGGGACTAGGTATTGTAAAAAAGATTATTGATGCTCATGGTTTTGAAATTCGTGTGGAATCGGAACCGGGTAAAGGATCTTCTTTTATAATTGTAATAGATGATTAATAAAATGGTAATTTTTCCATTCTAAAACAATAAAGAACCAATCTTAGTTTTACTAATTTCTTATTGATAAACCGCTCTGGTTTTTTTTCGAATTCATTTTATATTATTACCCTAATTTATGTATTGAAAGGTTTAAACCATTTGGACCAATTATTTAGAAAATTTATGCTTTTTAAAGTTTTTTTTTCACAATCAATTTATTAATTTTGCAAGCCTTAAAAAGAGGGATTATTGTTAATAATTTAACTAATTTTGAGGCTAATACAGATATTAATTTGGTTTTAAAATTTAACACTCAATTATTACGGTTAGCCAAATTCTAATTAAGAAATAAATTTTGTTTTCTTAAGGATTTCCGGAATAAAAATAAATACGATTAAATAATACAGAAAAAATTAAGATATGGCTTTTGATATTGAAATGATTAAGGCGCATTACAAAAGAATGCCCGAAAGAGTAGAAGCAGCAAAAAAATTGTTGGGTCGCCCTTTAACATTAACTGAAAAGATTTTGTATTCACATCTTGACGGGGGAATTGTAAAACAAGAATATATGCGAACTAAGGATTATGTTAACTTCAATCCTGATCGTGTTGCTATGCAGGATGCAACTGCTCAGATGGCACTTCTTCAGTTTATGCAAGCTGGAAAATCTAAAGTTGCAGTTCCTTCCACTGCTCATGCTGATCATTTAATACAAGCCAAGGATGGTGCAAAAGCCGACCTGAATAATGCCAATATGACTAATAAGGAGGTTTTCGACTTTCTTGCTTCTGTTTCAAGTAAATACGGAATCGGTTTCTGGAAGCCGGGTGCTGGTATTATCCACCAGGTGGTTCTTGAAAATTATGCATTCCCGGGTGGAATGATGATTGGTACCGATTCGCATACTGTAAATGCAGGCGGATTAGGTATGATTGCTGTTGGTGTTGGAGGTGCCGATGCTGTTGACGTTATGGCCGGAATGCCATGGGAATTAAAAATGCCAAAACTTATTGGCGTTAAACTTACAGGGAGACTTAATGGCTGGACTGCTCCAAAAGATATCATCCTGAAAGTGGCTGGAATTCTTACAGTTAAAGGAGGTACTGGCGCTGTAGTTGAGTATTTTGGCGATGGTGCTAAAAGCCTTTCCGCAACAGGTAAAGGAACGATTTGTAATATGGGCGCTGAAATAGGGGCCACAACTTCTACCTTCGGTTACGATGAAAGTATGGCTCGTTATCTTAAAGCAACTGACAGACATGATGTTGCTGAATTGGCAAATGGAGTTTCTGAATATCTAACAGGTGATGCGGAGGTTTATGCCAATCCCGAAAAATATTTCGATGAATTAATTGAAATTGACCTTAGCACTTTAAGCCCTCACCTAAACGGACCATTTACTCCTGACCGTGCAACAGAAGTTGCTGATATGAGAAAAGAAGCAAAAGAAAATGCTTGGCCTATTGACATAGAATGGGCATTAATTGGATCATGTACTAACTCATCATATGAAGATTTAACCCGTGCTGCAAGTATTGTTAAGGATGCTAAAGATAAAGGTCTAGCCATAAAATCAAACCTTGGAATAAACCCTGGTTCTGAGCAAGTTAGATATACTGCAGAACGCGATGGTTTAATAGATATCTTCGACTCTGCCGGAGCAAAAATATTTACCAATGCCTGTGGACCATGTATAGGACAATGGGCACGACCAGGTGCTGAGAAAGAAGAAGTAAACTCAATAGTACATTCTTTCAACCGTAATTTTAAGAAAAGAGCTGACGGAAATCCTAATACTAACGCTTTTGTTGCTTCACCGGAGATGGTAGCCGCAATCGCAATTGCTGGCCGACTCGATTTTAACCCCATTACCGATAAACTGATAAATGATAATGGTGAAGAAGTAATGCTTGCCGAACCAAAGGGAATTGAACTTCCTCCATTGGGTTTCGATGTGAAAGATAATGGTTATCAGGCTCCTGCCGAAGATGGTTCGGATATTGAAGTTGTTGTAAAACCTGATTCTAACAGACTCCAGTTACTGGAACCATTTAAAGCCTGGGATGGTAACGACATTAAAGGAATGAAATTGCTTATAAAAGCAAAAGGTAAATGTACTACCGACCATATTTCTATGGCAGGTCCATGGTTGAGGTTCAGAGGTCATCTTGAAAATATTAGTCAGAACTTATTAATAGGTGCCGTTAACTATTTCAATGACGAATCTAACTCAGTTAAAAATCAACTAACCGGTGAATATATTGGTGTTCCTGCCGCTGCCGCTGCATATAAAGAGGCTGGTATGGGATCAATTATCGTAGGTGACGAAAATTATGGCGAAGGTTCTTCAAGAGAACATGCAGCCATGGAACCTCGTTTCCTTGGTGTTAAAGCAGTTATCGTTCGCTCCTATGCTCGTATCCACGAAACTAACCTTAAAAAGCAGGGTGTGCTCGCATTAACTTTTGCTAACAGAGAAGATTATGATAAAGTTAGGGAAGACGATACAATTGATATTGCCGGACTAGAGAACTTCGCTCCGGGCGTACCACTAAAAATTGTTCTAAATCATAAAGATGGTAGCAAAGATGAGATAATGGCAAACCATACTTATAACGAAAGTCAGGTAGGTTGGTTTAAAGCAGGAAGTGCTTTAAACTTGATTAAAGCTGCTAACGCTTAATAGTTAAACAAGATACAAAGCAAACTTCTTATTATTAAAAATAGGAAGTTTGCTTTTTTTATTGCTAATTTTTCTGAAAAAAAGCCCTGAGTTTAACCATGAATTGGCAAAAACAAACTAAGTTTGTTGTTTATTAATAATTTATGATGTTATGAAAAGATTCATATACTTTTTCAGCCTAATTATTTTAACTTCTATACTTTTTTCATCCTGCCAGCCATGTATTGATGGCATGGGACCTGTTTCCAAAGAAACCATAGAGTTTAAAAAGTTTACAAAACTGGATTTACGGATTCCGGCAAAACTTACACTAAAAACCGGTAATGATCATGTTGCAACAATCACTTCAAATGAAAATATCCTAAAAAATATCAGAGCCGAAGTAAGAGGTAATACCTTAGTTATTGGATCAAAAAATTGTATCGGAAAAGTTGATAAATTGGAAATTGAATTGATAGTTAGTAGTTTAGATGAAATAGTTTTAAATGGATCCGGCAGTATCAAATCGGTTTCTCAGCTGGAAGCTGATGATATGGAATTAAAAATAAATGGCTCAGGAAATATACTTACTGAAGTTTTTACTTCTGATTTGAGAGCAACAATAAATGGCTCCGGAAATATTATTATTAATGGTACTGTTAAAGATGCGGATATAGAAATTAGCGGTTCAGGCGATTTTAAAGGTATCGCTTTAGATGCATTTACTTCTGATATTGAAATTAACGGTTCAGGTGATGTCAGGCTTAATGTTAAAAATGATTTATCTGTTAAAATCAACGGTAGCGGATCGGTATATTATCTTGGGGAGCCAAAAATAAGAACAAAAATTTCCGGCAGCGGAGAGGTGAAAAAATTACGCAGTAAGTGATTTTATTAATTTTGTAAATTATTTATTAAAAACAATCACCAAAATAATAAATGACGATGGGATGCGTTATTTTGGAAACTTATTAAAAATCAACAAGTGAATAAACGACCACTACTTTTAGTTTACATTATATTATTATTAGTTGGCAACGTTTCCGCTCAAATAGGCGGTAATTATGCGTATTCTTTTTTAGAAAAGCCGGTTTCGGCCAGAGTAGCAGCTTTGGGAACCAACTTTTCTTCTATAGATGATAATGATATTAACCTTGGTTTTGTAAATCCATCACTCATTAATAGCAATATGCACAATGCTATTTCTCTGGCTTATGTGAATTTCTTTTCAGAGATAAATTATGGCTTTGCCCAATACGGTAGAAGTTTTGAAAAAGCCGGAAACTTTGTTGGTACTTTGCAGTTTTACGACTATGGTACTTTCGACTATGCCGATGAAGGTGGAACTCAGGGAGGGACTTTTGGAGCACAGGATTTTGCTTTTAATCTTGGCTGGGGAAGGCAGTTAGACTCTAATTTTTCAATTGGAGCAACAGCAAAATTAATTTATTCGTATTACGAATCCTATAATTCCTTCGGAATTGCAGTTGATGTTGCCGGTAGTTATAAAAGCAATACAGGTTGGATGATGTCGCTGGTGGCCAGTAATATAGGCATGCAAATGAAGGCTTATGTGCCCGGAAACAGAGACCCTTTGCCATTTAATATGCAGTTTGCTATTGCAAAGAGGCTTGAGCATGTGCCCTTTATGTTCATGGTAGTTTATGATCATATTGAGAAGTGGGATCTAACTTATGAAGATCCGCAAAATCCATCAGGTACTGTTGATCCCATAACTGGTGAGGTTACACCAAAATCGGGATTCTCTAAATTTGGCGACCAGTTATTGCGACATTTTATTGTTGGAGGTGAGGTTTATATCGGAAAAAATATAGTTCTCAGAGGTAGTTATAACTACCGACGTCGTGCCGAACTTAAAGTAGAAGATAAACTCGGTATGGTTGGATTTAGTTGGGGAATAGGAGTGAGGATTTCCAAATTCAAAATAAATTA